>NZ_FNPQ01000009.1:0-86350 GCF_900107335.1 Nitrosomonas sp. Nm58
TTGAAAACACTCAAATGTGCCGTGCGCGTGGTTTGGATCTATCGAAGATCACAATGGGTTGCACTCTTTACCACCGACCTCGATCTCACCGTCGCGCAGATTATCGGATACTACGGCGCACGCTGGAAAATCGAAGCCGGCTTCAAAGAGATCAAGCAGGAAATCGGTAGCTCAAGAAGCCAAACCCGAAACTACCATGCCGTTACCAACTATCTCAACTTCTGCATGATGGCCGCCACCGTAACCTGGATATACGCCGATTACCTTGATAAAACACCGCAGCGTTGTTACGTTGTTAACAATCGAAGTCACTTTGCCTTTTCCGATGTCAGAAAACTGATTACTCAGGCTGCGCTCAATAAAGATTTTATGAGCTTTTGCCCTAAACCAGATAAACCCATACAAAATTCTTTTATCGATGCATTATTGCGTATAGTTGCTTAAGGAAAAATGTAAAGTTTAGATCAAAACGGTGAAACTTCAGATTATTATGAGATGACGTAAATCAAAGGGGGCCTTTGTTTTTATCTTGGATGATGCGGCCATCTTTTAATCGAATCGTGCGGTTGGCATAGGAGGCGATATCATCTTCATGAGTTACCAGGATAATCGTTATGCCCTGACCGCCATTAAGTTGTTTGAATAATGTCATGATTTCATGGCTGGTTTGTGTATCAAGATTGCCAGTTGGTTCATCAGCCAGAATAAGCTGGGGTTGATTAACCAATGCCCGGCTGATTGCGACTCGCTGTTGCTGTCCTCCAGAAAGTTGATTAGGATAATGTAGCGTAAATTGCCCCAGGCCTGTTTGTTGTAATAATGTCAGCGCATGTTCACGGCTTTCGTTGCGGCTCATACCGGCATACAGTAATGGTATTGCCACATTATCCAAGGCTGTCATGCGCTTAAGCAAATTAAAACCCTGAAATACGAAGCCTATGCCGTGATTTCGTACGCGTGCCAGTTCATCATTAGATAGATATGCTACATTGCGGCCAGCTAACCAATAATTGCCACTCGTAGGTGTATCAAGACAACCCAGAATATTCATTAAAGTAGATTTACCTGAGCCAGATTGCCCCATAATGGCAATGAATTCTCCAGAATAAATTTCAAGGTTGATATCAAATAGCACCTGATGGAAAACCGGCTGATTTGCATGGCGATCTAGGCGATAAGCCTTGCACAAATCTTCCGCTCGAATCAATGGTTGATTTGGAATGTTGTCTATGCCCGGCATTAGAACATCCTGAATCTAAAATTGCTCGTAGATGATTCATTTTGTTTTTTACTTGCAGTATCACTGATAATCAACTCATCCCCTTCTTTTAGATCACCTGAAATCATTTCAGTGAAATTTCCATCTGTGATCCCGGTGACAACATTTATCGGTATGGCTGCCTTGTTTCCAAGGCGGTAGAGGAGGGGCTGGTGGGATTGTCTGGCAGAGGATCTGATGGATACAGATATTTCGTTACTTGGCTTATAACGAAGCGCTGCATTAGGTATCCGAAGGACAGCGTTTTTTTGGTTGACGATGAAACGAACATTCGCTGTCATGCCCGGTAATAGAGTTTCATCGTCATTGATGACAGTTGCAACCACGTTGTAGGTAACTACATTTTCCTGGATAGTAGGATTCATGCGTATTTGTTTAACAAAAGCAGTGAATTCTCGTTCCTTAAATGCATCTACCGTAAAAGAGAGTTCCTGATCAGCGTGTATCTGACCAATATCGGCCTCGGCAACGCTGATATTAATTTGCATTTGCCGTAAATCACGGGCGATCTGGAACAAGGTGGGTGTCTGGAAACTAGCCGCAACAGTTTGACCAACATTCACATCGCGTGCGACAACTATCCCGGAAATTGGTGACCGGATAACACTGTAATTCAGATTAGCGCGATCACGTTCAACATTAGCTTTGCTGATAGCTACCTGAGCATGTGCAATATCCAGTTGTTGTTCGATTTCATCCAGAGCTTCATTGGAAATGAATCCTTTTTGTAAAAGAATGCGACTACGAGTAACCTTACTGGTCACATTTTTTAAAGTTGCCTGGGCGCTCTTAAAATTAGCCTCAGATTGTTGTAATTGCGCTTTGAGAAGCGCTGGATCAAGTTCAGCTAATATTTGACTTGTTATTACCTGATCATTGAAGTCTACATATATTTTGGAGACGGTACCTGACACTTGCGTCCCTACATTGACAAGCTCAAGTGGGGTCAGCGTTCCATTTGCCGAAATAATTTGAGCAATGTCTCCACGATCAACTATTCTGGTTCGATACTCTTCTTTTTCAGATGCTAGTTTTTGATTGGTATATCCATAAATTGCCCCAAATACCAGAATGATTAGCAAAATAATCGATTTATTTTTGAGATTAAGGCGTGACATCTGGAGGTGGACCAAGTCTTATTTAAACATGAAGTTATTAAGGTGCCATCATTTAGATGACTGATTTTAAGTATTACAGCAGGGTTTAACTGAAATCACTGCTTTTTCTCACTAGCAGCAGCAAATTCCTTGAGCTGTCTCAGGCGTGCTTCTATACTGGACAATTGATAAAAATTACCATTATCTTTACGTAAAGCAATCTCTAGCTGCTCTATTGCAGCGCGATATTTTCCTTCTTGGACATAGACCTCTGCCTGAGCACGATGTTGGAGCATGTGGTTCCCAAGCGCAGAGTGACATTGTGCTTCCAGCCGATAAAGATTGATGTCATCGTGAATAATTTGTGACTGTTTATTGATGAATTCAAGAGCAGCTTTCGCATTTTGGTGGTTTAGTAAGGCTGTTATATAATCGTAAATCAGTGCGCGGTGTTGGGGGTATGTATTTAATGCAGTTTGGTAAATTTTAAATGCATCTTGAATTTGTTTGTTGGCCAGTTTAACTCGTGCGGCAAGTGCTTCGATCATGGCACCTGATTGTAAATATTCGCTCTCAACCAAGACGGGGTTGCCCAAACTGTGATTCTTGAGTAGGCTGATAGAATGATCAGACTGCATTACTCGGTACAGTTCGTTTAATTCCTTATCTGCACGTTTGTACTGCTTATCGCGCAATAGCGCATAAGTTAGGCCATAGCGTTCCGCAATTTCATTGGCGTAACGTTTATCTTGTAGGCGTGAATTAAATTCCATTACTCTATCTGTAGAGTTCCCCTGGAGGGCTTTTAGCTTAGCTCGAACTAGGTGGAAATCGATGCTGTCAGCAACTTGGCGATAAGATAATTCTCGTGTGCGATTCTCAATATCTGCTATGCGCTCATAAGTAAGCGGGTGCGTTCTCAGATAAGAGGGGGCTCCATTTTCATAATATCGCCCAGCATTTTGTAAACGCTCAAAGAAGGCTGACATTCCATGAGGATCGAATCCTGCTTTATTTAAAATATTAAAACCGATTCGATCCGCTTCCTTTTCATGTTTACGTGTAAAGTTCAGCTGGGATTGAATGGCGCCGGCTTGTGCAGTCGCAAGCACTGCTTGTCCTGCTTGAGGATTCGAGCGAGACGCGAGAATAGCTAAAGCAAGTGCAGCGATGGAAGCAAAAAGGCCAATATATTGCGGTCCAGAAAGCATTCTTGCCAGATGTTTCTGAGTGACGTGAGCAATTTCATGCGCCATAACCCCCGCTAATTCAGATTCACTTTGTGCGGCAATGATCAGACCGCTGTTGAATCCCATAAATCCGCCCGGTAAAGCAAATGCATTGATGGAAGGATCCTGCAGGGCAAAGAACTCGAATGATTGATCGGGTTTTGCTTCATTTGATGATGAAATGAGCCTATTACCTAAATTATTGAGGTAACCTGCTATTTCAGCATCATTCAGATAACTGGGATCTGCGCGAATTTGGCGCATAATCTGCAAACCGATCTGTCGTTCTTGGTGGGTTGTAATTGTGGCTTGTGATATATCGCCAAGATCTGGAAGTTCGTTTGCGAAAATATTTGCAGGAAATAGTAATGATAATACGATAATCAAGTAGTAAAGTTTCATGCCAATTTGATGATTGTTCGCAAATCAAGTTCCCCTATTATGTAGTAACGTATGATTGTTCAGGGGAAAATGATTTCCTTTAGTTGCACCTAGGTTATAGCATGATTCGCCAGCCTGATCGGTTGAGTTGGAGAACAATCTAAAGAATTGTCCTTGCTGTATGATTGAAATAGGAACAGCTTTTCTGGTGAGTGTAATGACAAATGGCCTTACTGGTAGCTTGTAAAAAAATTCTACTCAGGCATCAGCTTAAGAGCTGCTACATTTTTATTTGAAATTACCAGCAGCCACTACCTTTTTTGGTAGTAATTTGCAGTAGGTATATCAATAGGTCTAATCAGATTCTTAGAAAGGTAATATAGCGTCTGGTTTGAACTGCAGAATGATATTACGAAAGTCTTGCTGTATGCGTTGCAGTGCTATCGTATCATCTGCTTCAAAGCGTAAAACTACGACAGGGGTTGTATTCGATGCGCGTATCAGACCGAATCCATCCTTGTATTCAACCCTTAATCCATCAGTGGTGATCACTCGTTCTGGGTTATCGAAGTGTGCATTTTTCTGAAGCTGTTCTATCAATGCGTGATTTTCGCCTTCTTTTAGTTTGATTTGTAATTCTGATGTATTAAGAGCATCTGGGAGAGCATGCAATGTAGCATTAATGTCATCTTGATTGCTTAATAACTCTAATAATCGTGCTGCGGCATAAAGGGCATCGTCAAAGCCATACCAGCGTTCCTTGAAGAAGATGTGGCCGCTCATTTCTCCTGCTAATAGCGCACCTGTTTCTTTCAGTTTTCCCTTAATGAATGAATGCCCGGTTTTCCACATGATCGGCTTACCGCCATGTTGCTCGATCCATGTAACTAAATTGCGCGTGCATTTAACATCGAAGATAATTTGCCCTCCTGGGTTTCTAGTCAATATATCGGCAGCAAATAACATCAGCTGGCGATCGGGATAAATAATACTCCCATCTTTGGTTACCAGGCCAAGTCGATCGCCATCACCATCGAAGGCAAAACCAATTTCTGCATCAGTAGTTTTTAGAGCATAAATGACGTCCTGAAGATTCTTGGGTACTGATGGATCGGGGTGGTGATTGGGAAATGTTCCATCGACTTCACAAAATAGTTCGATCACTTCACAGCCCATATTCCGATAGAGTATTGGCGCAAAAGCTCCAGTTACCCCATTGCCGCAATCGACAACGATTTTTATTGGGCGAGTCAATTTGACATCGCTGATAATACGCTGGAAATAGGTTGGAGTAATAACGTGTGTTTTGTAATTACCCTCGCCATACATCAGGTTGTTGTTTTCTATGCGAATACGTAATGCCTGAATTGTCTCAGCTGCTAACGTTTCGCCACCCAGAACTATCTTCAGGCCATTGTAATCCGGTGGGTTATGACTACCTGTGATCATTACGCCAGTATAGTTGCATAGCTGATGTGCTGCGAAATAAAGCATCGGTGTGGGTACCGCGCCTACATCTATGACTTGAAGGCCACTTTTTTGCAATCCTTTTGTCAATGCTTGTGTCAGGGAAGGACTAGATAGTCTGCCATCCCGGCCTATCGCAATAGAATCGAGTTTGCGCTCACGCGCTTCAGAACCAATGGCGTGACCAATCTTTTCAGCTACGTCATTGGTTAGCACGGTGTCTACGATACCTCGGATATCGTACGCTTTAAAAATTTCGCGTGGAACTTTATTCATGACGTAATAACTTGATGGCTCGGGATATTTAAAAGCAGATCAGAATGAAATTATCTATTCGAATTGACCGCGCTCAGTATTTTAATTGTTAATTGATCAGGAATAGGCTTGTTGATTGATTCAATGATGTTCTGCTTTTGCGCCACCTTTCAAGATGTAACGCGTGCCACAATAAGGGCATAGTGCTTCACCGGTGGCTTCGATGGGTAAAAAAACACGTGGATGACTATTCCATAGGCGCATAGACGATATGGGGCAATGCAAAGGTAAATCGTCATCGGTGATTTCAATTTGTCGCTGATTGAGGGTGGTTGGGTTATTCATGAAATGCTCCATTAAACTAGGTCAAACATGGTGTAGCCAATCGGCATGATTGGTTGCTTTACCGTTGACACAATCGAAAAACAAAGCTTGTAGTCGCTGAGTAATTGGGCCACGTTTACCATTGCCAATGATACGATTATCGAGCTCTCGAATAGGAGTGACCTCTGCCGCTGTTCCTGTAAAGAATGCTTCGTCCGCACAATAAACTTCATCTCTGGTAATGCGTTTTTCAATTACAGGAATATTTATTTCTTGTGCTAGCTCGATTACTGAACTGCGTGTGATGCCTTCAAGGCAAGAGGTCAAATCAGGTGTGTAAAGCTTACCTTGTTTGATGATAAAAATATTTTCTCCAGAGCCCTCAGCAACATACCCATCTACATCCAGGAGTAATGCTTCATGATAGCCATCCTGTGCAACTTCCTGGTGCGCTAAGATGGAATTGGTGTAGGTAGACACTGATTTCGCACGACACATATTAATGTTCACGTGATGGCGGCAAAATGAGGATGTTTTAACACGAATACCATTTTCTAAACTATCTGCTCCTAAATAGGTGCCCCATGGCCAGGCGGCAATTGCGACATGAACAGATAGATTTTTAGCAGATAATCCCATTGCTTCTGGGCCATAAAAAACGATAGGGCGAATATAACCAGATTCAAGATGATTCTGTTTAACTACTTCTTTTTGCGCTTGCATCAGTGTGGCTTTGTCAAAAGGTATAGCCATTCTGAAAATATGCGCTGAATTAAACAGGCGGTCAGTATGTTCAGTTAAACGGAAAATGGCCGGTCCCTTACTTGTTAGATAAGCACGTAAGCCTTCGAATATGCCCATTCCATAATGTAGCGTATGAGTAAGTACATGCGTGGTAGCATCTCGCCAAGGAACCATTTTTCCATCGTACCAGATTACACCATCGCGGTTTGCCATTGACATTAAAGGGCTCCCGATAAAAGTTCAAAAACTACATTCTAGCGTATTTTTTAGCAAGCTATGAAAGCTTGGGCTGATTAACTGGCATTTCTTACTTCATATAAGTCATTAAAACTCTATTTGATAAGTATTACAGATTTCATTATTAATTATGAATAAATCATCTAACTCAATTTTCATTATAGAAATCAAGGAGAATTCTGAAGAGACGAATACCTAAGTAAAAAAGAAAGTAATAGATTTTGATTTAAAATGTAATGTATCTGATGAGTGAGTACACAGGAAATTAATTAGGAATAGGGATCTGCTTATTTTTTATGGTTTTTTTGTTTAGCCGGACTATTTTCAGGAAGTACATGATTTAATGATGCGCAATTATATTCCTTGGGGCTATGTTACTGCGTTGGTGATCTGGGTAATCCTTTTTAGCATAGCCTATTTATTTTTTGAGAACTGGCTAGAACCCAAAATTGCTGTGATTCAAGATAATCGAGCGGGCAGTGAAGTTGTGATCTCTAGATCATGGGATGGACATTATTATGTTCGAGGAGAAATCAATGGTTATCCTGTCGATTTTATGGTAGATACAGGGGCAAGTATGGTTTCTATTAGCTATGATTTGGCGCGCGCTGCAAATTTACCAACTGGCAGGCCCGCAAGTTTCTCGACCGCTGGGGGTAAATTTATGGGTGAGATTGTATCGGGACAAGATATCAAGATAGGCGGTATTTTGGCAAAGGGGCTGAGTATAAGTGTAGGTATGCAAGGAGAAATGGGTTTGCTTGGGCAGAATTTCTTGCGCAGAGTGGAAGTTGTTCAGTCTGGGGACAGAATGGTACTGCGAGTTAGGATTAATCAGGCAAGGATTGGATTGAATGAATAGCAATTAAATGAGTATCTGTCATGAATTTACTCGACCATTCAAGGTTAAATTACAATATATTTTATAACTCACTAGTTTATTGGAGATTCTATGTTTCAACATATAAAAGTGCCCCCTAACGGCAAGAAGATTCTTGTCAATAGTGATCTCTCGTTAGTTATACCTGATCACCCAATTATTCCATTTATTGAGGGAGATGGGATAGGAATCGATATTACACCTGTGATGATAAAAGTTGTCGATGCGGCAGTAAATAAAGCGTATGGCGATAGGCGCAAGATTTTCTGGATGGAGATCTATGCTGGAGAAAAATCAACCAAACTGTATGGTGAGAATGTTTGGTTACCAGATGAGACATTACAGGCTGCAAGAGAATATGTGGTTTCTATCAAGGGCCCTTTGACAACACCGGTAAGCGGCGGAATCCGCTCTATTAATGTAGCACTACGCCAATTGCTTGATTTATATGTCTGCTTGCGTCCTGTTCGTTATTTCGAGGGTGTGCCTAGTCCGGTAAAAAATCCGGAGAAAGTCGATATGGTTATTTTTCGTGAGAATTCAGAAGATATTTACGCAGGGATAGAATGGGAAGCTGAATCTGCATCTGCAAAGAAAGTGATCGACTTCCTGGTAAAAGATATGCAAGTAAAAAGCATTCGCTTTCCTCAATCCTCTGGTATTGGTGTCAAGCCTGTATCAAAGGAAGGAACTGAGCGGTTAGTGCGAAAAGCGATACAGTATGCGATCGACAATAAACGTACATCGGTAACCTTAGTGCATAAGGGTAACATTATGAAATTTACCGAAGGAGCTTTTAAGAATTGGGGTTATAACGTGGCTATGAAAGAATTCGGTGCTGAATTGCTAAATGAAGGGCCATGGATGAAATTACCCAAGGATAAGGGTGGAATTGTAATAAAAGACGTTATCGCCGATGCTTTTCTGCAGCAAATTTTATTGCGCCCTGCTGAGTATGATGTGATTGCTACGCTAAATTTAAACGGTGATTACATTTCCGATGCTCTAGCCGCGCAGGTTGGAGGCATTGGCATCGCGCCTGGAGCGAATTTAAGTGATTCAGTTGCGATATTTGAAGCGACGCATGGTACAGCTCCTAAATATGCTGGTAAAGATCAAGTTAATCCAGGATCAATTATTCTTTCAGCCGAAATGATGTTAAGGCATATTGGCTGGAATGAGGCTGCTGATATGATTATTAAATCAATGGAGAGAACTATCAAAGATAAGATAGTAACTTATGATTTTGCGCGGCAAATGAAAGAAGCAACTGAGGTTACGTGCTCAAAATTTGGAGATGCAATTATAGAAAGAATGAGCTAGAAGAACGAAACAGTGAGTTGTATTTAAATATCTTTCTCCCATCGTCAACTTGAGGCTGGCGATGGGTATTTTCAACGATTAAAGTAAACAGCTAACTTCTATATTGCCAACTGCCTCTTTAAAAGGATAGTCCTTGTGTATTGCAATGTCTTAGGCAGACTGAATGTTTGATGCTTGCTTTCCTTTGGGCCCTTGAGTAACTTCAAAGCTCACTTTCTGGCCTTCCTTGAGAGTTTTAAAACCGGTCATATTGATTGCTGAGAAATGTGCAAATAAATCTTCGCTACCATCATCAGGTGTTATAAAACCAAACCCTTTGGAATCATTGAACCATTTTACTGTACCTGTTGCCATTTTTACTTCCTATAAAAAACTGGGCCGGAAACCCTAAAACTATTTGAATTTCAAGACCGCAAACGGCTCTAACCAGTACTGCAGAGAACTTGAAGCCAAACGCCAGTTGGTGTTTTACGCAAATTTTTGGCTTAAGTCAAGCCATCGTGTAAATTTTAAGATAGTTTTTTTGCTGTGAAGTAAAATGATTCGTTTAAGGCGCTTGAAAATTTTGTCGTAATCGTCAAATATGATAAAGAAGAAATAATTTGTTTTGTTGCTCGTGCTTTTCTTTTTTTAAATTATATTAGGTAAGTCATGGTAACAAAGAATCGTGAAAATGGAGTGCTAGAGGAAAGTAAAAGTAAGATTAAGTTACCCCCCTTATATAAAGTTATGTTATTAAATGATGATTTTACTCCTATGGATTTTGTAGTGATGGTGCTACAAACTTTTTTCTTTATGGATCAAGAAAAAGCAACTCAAATTATGCTTAAGATTCATACTGAAGGGATGGGTGTTTGTGGTATTTATCCCAGTGATATAGCAATGACCAAAGTTCAGCAGGTAAATGAATTTTCTAGACAAAACCAGCACCCATTAATGTGTGTTATGGAGAAAAGCTAACATGATCGCACAAGAATTAGAAGTAAGTTTACATATGGCATTTGTGGAATCACGACAGAAGCGTCATGAATTCATCACAATAGAACATTTACTGCTCGCCTTGCTTGATAATCCTAGTGCAGCAGAAGTGTTGATTGCTTGCGCGATTGATATTGAGGATTTGCGAGTTTTACTTCAGGATCATATTAACCGCCATACTCCTATTGTAAGTGGTAATGGAGAAGTAGACACTCAACCTACGCTCGGTTTTCAACGTGTGATTCAGCGCGCAATACTACATGTTCAATCATCCGGAAAAAAAGAAGTTACCGGTGCCAATGTTTTAGTAGCAATTTTTGGTGAAAAAGACTCTCACGCAGTGTATTTCCTACAGCAGAAGGGTGTAACACGATTAGATGTAGTGAACTATATTTCGCATAAGATCTGTAAAGCGTCACAGAATAATGACTCTAATAAGATTGAAGATGAAAATGATAGCGAGCAACAACAAAATTCTGGTAATTCGCTAGAGAGTTATACTATTAATCTTAACAATTTAGCAATTGCAAATCGAATTGATCCTCTGATTGGACGTGAGAGAGAGGTGGAGCGAGTCATACAAACGTTATGTCGTCGCAGAAAGAACAATCCATTGCTGGTGGGTGAGGCTGGTGTTGGTAAAACAGCTATTGCAGAGGGGTTGGCAAGGCGGATTACTGAAGGTGACGTGCCAGAAGTTCTGACACATCATCAGGTTTATGCTCTAGATATGGGTGCATTGTTAGCTGGCACGAAGTATCGGGGGGATTTTGAGCAGCGTTTCAAGGCAGTACTAAAACAGTTGGTTGATAATCCAAAAGCTATCCTATTTATAGATGAAATTCATACTTTGATCGGTGCAGGTGCCGCATCAGGTGGCACATTGGATGCTTCCAATTTACTAAAACCCATGCTAAGTGCCGGTCGCTTAAAGTGTATTGGAGCTACTACTTATAACGAATATAGAGGAATTTTCGAGAAAGACCATGCATTATCGCGGCGCTTCCAGAAGATTGAAGTTTCTGAGCCGAGTATTGATGAGACAGTGGCTATTCTGCGTGGCCTGAAATCTCGTTATGAAAAGCATCATAATGTCAAATATACTGCGGTAGCGTTAACAGCTGCTGCAGAATTGTCAGCTCGTTTCATTGGTGATCGGCATTTGCCGGACAAAGCAATTGATGTAATTGACGAAGCGGGTGCGGCACAACGTATTTTGCCAAAATCGAAACAGCGTAGAGTTATCGGTAAACATGAGATCGAAGATATTATTGCTAAGATCGCTCGGGTGCCTTCACAAAGTATTTCAAGTGATGATCGTAATAAACTGAAAACGCTCGACCGCGATTTGAAATCTATTGTTTTCGGGCAAGATGCAGCAGTTGATGCGCTTGCAGCGGCTATTAAGATGTCCAGAAGTGGCTTGGGAAATTCGCAAAAACCTATTGGCTCTTTCCTCTTTTCTGGTCCAACAGGGGTAGGGAAAACTGAGGTGGCGCGTCAACTTGCCTATACTCTGGGCGTGCCTTTGCATCGTTTTGATATGTCTGAGTATATGGAACGCCATGCGGTATCAAGGTTGATTGGGGCCCCTCCTGGGTATGTTGGTTTTGAGCAAGGAGGGCTACTGACTGAGACGATTATAAAGCAACCTCACTCAGTCTTGCTGCTTGATGAAATAGAGAAAGCGCATACAGATATATTCAATGTTCTATTGCAAGTAATGGATCATGGTACATTGACAGATAATAACGGGCGTAAGGCAGATTTCCGCAATGTGATTATCATTATGACGACAAACGCAGGGGCTGAGTCATTGACTAAATCCACTATTGGATTTGCCAAGTCTGTCAGAACAGGTGATGAAATGATTGAAATTAAACGCATGTTCACTCCTGAGTTTCGTAACCGATTAGATGCAATGATTTCTTTTGCACCATTGAGCAAAGAAATCATTCTGCGTATTACTGATAAGTTCTTAATGCAATTGGAGGCACAATTACAGGAGAAAAAAGTAGAAGCTGCCTTTACTGATAATTTACGTAACTACCTAGCTGAACATGGATTTGATCCACTTATGGGTGCACGACCAATGGCACGTCTTATACAGGATACGATTCGTAGTGCTTTAGCAGATGAATTACTTTTTGGACGACTCTGCAATGGAGGGAAGGTGACAGTAGATATCAATAGTGATGGAAAGGTCATGCTTCAATTCAATGATAATGAGAGCAAAGTTCTTTGCTGAAGGATTTTCCTGGAAGATGTGTTAAATATTTCTGGAGAATAAATGTGACGCGGAACTGTTTCAGCTAAATTACTTGTTGTTAGAGAAATTACTGAGAGTCAACAGGAATCTCTTGTTGTAACAAAAGTCTGATGCAATATTACCGATAAAGATTATTTGGAGCTACACTGATTTTTATATAAGGTCTTAATTACATTTTTAATGTATTTGTTTGATGGTATTACAAATACTTTTTTGGTGTACTTAAGATCTTATGGTCTTCTTTCTTAGTAATTTTACCTGATGACTAGAGTATTGCAGGTACCCTCAGTTTATGCTCATTACCTTTATGTAGTTTCACTTTGTATGCTGCTACCATTCTAAATGGTAGAATGCATAATTTAAATATCTAAATTTTCCAAAGAGTAAATGCTGTCATGTTTTCCTATAAAAAAACGATAGAAAGTGTCGATCCAGATTTGTGGCAAGCAATTAAAGGTGAGATGCAACGACAGGAAGATCATATTGAATTGATTGCTTCTGAGAACTATGCGAGTCCCGCAGTCCTCCAAGCACAAGGATCAGTTCTTACTAATAAATATGCAGAGGGCTATCCCGGCAAACGTTATTATGGTGGTTGCAAGTATGTCGATAAAGTGGAACAACTTGCTATTGATCGTTTAAAAGCGTTATTTAATGCTGAATATGTCAATGTGCAGCCACATTCTGGTTCCCAGGCTAATGCGGCAGTATATTTATCTGCACTAAAACCTGGTGATACCCTTTTAGGGATGTCTCTTGCACATGGCGGGCATTTAACTCACGGCGCTTCAGTTAATCTGAGTGGTAAGATTTTCAATTCTGTGGCTTATGGACTTGACCCTGAAACTGAAGAAATTAATTACCATGAAGTGGAACGATTGGCGCATGAACATCGACCGAGAATGATTGTTGCTGGCGCTTCCTCTTATGCGCGAGTCATAAATTGGAAACATTTCCGTAAAATAGCAGACGAGGTCGGCGCCTATTTATTTGTAGATATGGCGCATTATGCAGGACTAATTGCTGCTGGCTTTTATCCCAATCCAGTAGGTGTTGCTGATTTTGTCACCAGTACTACCCATAAAACACTGCGCGGTCCACGAGGCGGCGTTATTATGGCCAAGCAGGAGTTTGAGAAAGCGCTTAATTCAGCAGTTTTTCCACAAACCCAGGGTGGCCCGCTCATGCACGTCATAGCAGCCAAGGCAGTGGCTTTTAAAGAGGCAGCTAGTAAGGAGTTCAGAGACTATCAGCAGCGAGTTATCGAGAATGCGCGAGTCATGGCAAAGGTGCTGCAAAATCGTGGCTTGCGCATCGTTTCTGGACACACTGATTGTCATATGTTCTTGGTGGATGTTCGCGCCAAAAATTTGACAGGCAGGGAGGCTGAAGAAGCCTTGGAAGCCGCTCATATAACTGTTAACAAGAATGCTATTCCAAACGATCCTCAGAAACCCTTTGTAACGAGTGGCATACGAATTGGCACGCCAGCAGTAACAACACGTGGTTTCAAAGAAATTGAATCTGAGCAATTGGCAAATTTAGTTGCGGATGTGTTGGACTCTCCGAATGATTCGGCGGTTCTAGCCCGCGTCGCTCAAGATGCGAAGATATTGTGTGCAAAATATCCAGTATATGTAAACTGATATGTTCGAGTAGTTATAGATCTATTGGACTGCTGCTTGATAATATCTATATAGATTTGTTTTGGGATAGTAAAAGAAGCTAATTTAGTTAACCAGTTTAGCTGGTGTTAAATAATGAGATGTCCTTTCTGTAACGCTGAAGATACTAGTGTAATTAATTCTCGCGTCAGTGAAGAGGGGGGGCGTGTTCGTCGACGGCGGCATTGTACAGCTTGTGGCAAGCGCTTCACTACCTATGAAACAGTAGAGCTACGTTTGCCGCAAGTAGTCAAGAAAAATGGTAATCGTGTAGAGTTCAATCGAAATAAGCTTCTCACAAGTTTCTTGCGTGCGCTGCATAAACGCCCCGTTCCAACTGAATATGTGGATGCAGCCATTGATCGTATTGTTCAGAAGCTGCTGAGTTTGGGAGTGCGGGAAATATCTTCGCGTAGTATTGGTGAGCTAGTCATGCAGGAGCTTTATAAGCTTGATAAGGTAGCTTATATACGTTTTGCATCTGTATACAAGAGTTTCAAGGATGTTGGCGACTTTCAGGAAGTAATCAGGGAAGTTCAGAATTTACCTTAAAACTAATCTTGAGAAATGCAAATTTAATTCTTCAAAGATCAAGCACGCTAGTGCTATTAAAGCAGCATACATATTCAGGGCCTGTTTGTGCTCGAAGATTCCCCAATTTTTTCATCAACTGATTACACCTTTATGTCTCAAGCATTAAAGCTTGCGGAAAAGGGTTTATATACAACGAGTCCAAATCCCCGTGTAGGTTGTGTCATTGTTAAAAATAATCGAGTAATAGGCAGTGGGTGGCATGAACGCGCCGGTCAACCTCATGCTGAAATCAATGCGCTGAATTCTGCGGGCGTTGAAACAAAAAATGCTACTGTTTATGTGACATTGGAGCCGTGCAGTCATTATGGGCGTACTCCTCCTTGTGCCCAGGCTCTAATCAATGCGGGTGTGGCTAAGGTCATTATAGCAATGCTGGATCCTAATCCTTTGGTAGCGGGAAGTGGTGTAACAATGTTAAGGCAGGCGGGAATTATAGTGCAGGCCGGTTTGTTAGAGGAGCAAGCAAGGGTGCTCAACATTGGCTTTATTTCTCGCATGATTCGCCATCGACCTTGGGTGAGATTGAAAATTGCTGCAAGTCTGGATGGAAAGACAGCGTTGAAGAATGGCGAGAGTCAATGGATTACCAGCGAAGCAGCCCGTTTGGACGGACATCGATTACGCGCTATTTCTTGTGCAATTTTAACGGGCATTGGTACAGTAAAGAAGGATGATCCGCGATTGACGATTCGCTATATCGAGACATCTCGACAACCATTGCGTGTCGTAATTGATAGCCGACTCGAAATATCAGTCAATGCAAGGCTATTGCAGGGTGAAAAGATATTGATTTTTTCAGCTCAGCGAAATGAAAGCAGAATAAAGTCTCTGGAAGAAAAAGGGGCGGATATAATCATTATGCCGGGTGTTGGCGGCAAAGTAGATCTGACTCAAATGATGGTTAAATTAACCGATTTTGAGATCAACGAAGTGCTTGTAGAGTCAGGGAGTACTTTAGGCGGTGCCATGGTGCAAGAAGGATTAGTCGATGAGCTAGTTATCTATCTTGCGCCTTATGTACTTGGAGACAAAGCACAGGGAATGCTAAGTTTACCAATGCTAACCAAGCTATCCCATAAGCGTAAACTCGAAATAACCGACCTTCGTGTGATTGGAGAAGACATTCGGGTAACCGCGAGATTCTCGAGTATGAATAGCATGACCAACCCCTAAACAGGCTTCTTGGCAAGCTTACGTTGCAGCGTTCTGCGGTGCATGTTTAAAATTCTTGCGGTAACTGAAATATTATTATTATTTTCAGCCAGGATACGATGAATATATTCCCATTCCAATCGTCCAACTGATAGTGGATGTGCGCTTATCGGGACGTCAATATCACCTGTGATACGTTCAAAAGCCGCCATGATGTCATTAACGTCAACTGGTTTGGCTAGATAATGCGTTGCACCAAGCTTGATTGCTTCGACTGCTGTAGCGATACTGGCATAACCAGTCAGCATGACGATACGAGTTCCAGGATCTAATTTTTTTATTTTATTAACGAGTATTAACCCCGACTCATCTGATAGTTTGAGATCAATAATCGCATATTCAGGCATTAGAGATTCAGATTTTTCCAAGGCGGATGCGATGGTGTGGGTGCAAGCGACATCAAATCCTCGTTTTGTCATTGCCTTGGCGAGTACATCGCAGAAAATGGGATCATCATCGACAATGAGTAAACTTGGATGTTCTATACATTCATTCATGAGAGATTCATCTTTTTTTCTGAGCAAGCGTAAGTTATATATAACTAGGTAGCTTTTGATATCAAAGGGAGTGTAACATTTATGCAAGCGCCGCCATCTGGATGATTAAACAAACGTACATTCCCCCCAAAACGTTCAATATTTGCGTTTGCGAGGAATAAGCCGATTCCAAATCCTTGACCAGGTGCTTTATTAGTAAAAAATGCTTCTCCTGCCCGTTGGGCAGCTTCTCCAGTCAGGCCTTCACCATCATCGTGGATTTCTAGATTCAGAGTGTATTGATCCCAATTACTTTTGATTTTGACTTGATCGGTAGAAGCATCCGCAGCATTATTCAGTAAATTCAGAATGGATTGACTCAGTAATTGTGTATTCATGATAAGAGGTGCAGGTTGCGCGCCATGCCACTGATAGCTGAATTTGGTTGAAGGGCGAATGAGCTGCCATTTGTCCAGCACCTGCTTTAGAAAATAATCAACGGACTGACTATTTCCATCTTCTGTTCGTGCTTGTCCTGCATTAACAAGCAGTTGCGTCAGGATCTGCTTGCAGTGAGTGATTTGATTACGCAAGATACGGATATTATTCTGGAACTCTTCGTTCTGAGGATATTCCTGTTGCAGCTCTCCAGCGATGACCGCCATCGTCGACAGAGGGGTACCTAATTCATGAGCTGCACCTGCAGCCAGAGTGCCTAACGCGATGATTTGTTCATTGCGTAATGCTTGTTCTCGTGCTTGCGCAAGATCCTTATCACGATCACGAATGGAAATACTCATTTTGACGACAAACCAGGCAATCAAGATAGTACTCAACACGAAGGTTAACCACATGCCGGAAATATGGAGATTAAACTCCATAAGATGAGCGCTATGATCATCCGAATGGTTATGTGGCAACGGTATGTATTCAAAAAGAAGAATGGTGTAGCAAGTAATTGTGATTCCTGCGATTGCCCAGGTGTAACGCCAAGGAAGGATTGATGCAACAATGGTAAGGGGTAGCAGGTAAAGCGAAATAAATGGATTAGTTGAGCCGCCGCTGAAATAAAGTAATGCAGTTAAAGCAAAAATATCAATTAGCAATTGTGCAAAAAACTCAAGATTCGTAACGGGAAATGTATGATGAAGACGAATCCAGGTAAAAAAATTGAGTAGGGTAAGTATTGCCACGACGATTATCATCTTAGCCCAAGGGACATCCAGTTCAATGACTGAATATGCAAAAGCAAATAGAGTACATTGCATGACAATCGCAATACTTCTTAAAAGAACTAGTCGCTGCAGGTTTTTGCTAAGTGGTGACTGATGGAGAATGTTAAACATGAAGATGGCTCATCTTGTATTTCACGTATTCCTATATAACACTAGCGCAAATTAAAAATTTAGGCTATGTGACAAATTGTCACACCTTTGACTATTTATGCTGCAGATTGCTCAAAAATTGAGACAGGAGAACACGCTGTGATTAATGCTTATTTCGAAAAGCATCTGTCAATGATGATTAGCCAAAGATTTCATTAATTTCTCGTGTATTCCTCCAAAGCCCCCGTTGCTCATAATGAGGATATGATCGCCGGGGCGAGAAGTGATCACAATGGCGTTGATCAACTGCGCCAACTCATAATGTACACTGACCCTTTTTCCTAAGGGGCTGAGCGCCGTTTGTAAATCCCATTCCGCGTGATTGGCATAACCAAAAGTTTGATCTGCGATTTCAAGACTCGCTGCCAGGCTATCTTTCCAAATGCCCATTTTCATCGTGTTGGAACGTGGTTCCAAGACAGCGATGATCCGTGCATTACCTACTTTATGGCGTAAGCCGCTTAATGTTGTTTTAATCGCAGTGGGGTGATGGGCAAAGTCATCATACACTGTGATGCCATTGACTATGCCGCGTATTTCCATTCTTCGCTTGACATTTCTGAACTGTGACAATGCGGTAATTGCGATATCAGGAGGGATGCCGGCATGGCGCGCTGCTGCAATTGCTGCAAGAGCATTCATGAGATTATGTTCTCCCAATAAATCCCATTGCAGTATTCCATGAGATTTTTCTTGGAAAAAAATTTCGATGCTTTGCTCAGTTAACATTCTAGCCTGCCAACCCTCACTTACGCCAAATTTCTCAACGGGTGTCCAGCAGCCCTGAGAAAGTACCTGCCGCAAGTTTTTCTCAAGATCATTGGAAACAATCAATCCATTCTCAGGAATGGTTCTCACCAAATGATGAAATTGCCGTTGAATTGCGGCCAGATCGGGAAAGATATCAGCATGATCAAATTCAAGATTATTCAATACCGCAGTTCTGGGGTGATAATGGATGAATTTGGAGCGCTTGTCGAAAAATGCCGTATCGTACTCATCAGCTTCTATCACAAAAAATGAAGAAGGTTCATGATAATCTGTTTGATGTTTATATTTCCCGCCTAATCGTGCGGAGATCCCAAAATTTTCTGGTATCCCTCCAATGAGGAAGCCAGGGGTCAATCCTCCGTACTCCAATATCCATGCCAACATCGAACTTGTCGTTGTTTTGCCATGAGTGCCTGCGACGGCTAGCACCCACTTGTTTCTCAAAATATATTCTGAAAGCCATTGTGGACCGGAAGTATAGGGCAGATTCCTATTTAGAATTTCCTCCATTAAAGGGTTACCACGGGAAATGGCATTGCCGATCACAAATATGTCTGGATTGAGTTGTATCTGCTGTGGAGAATACCCCTCAATCAATTCGATTCCCTGAGAAACAAGCTGCGTACTCATGGGCGGATAAACATTGGCATCGCAACCTGTGACTCTATGGCCAGATGCGCGCGCCAGCACAGCGAGGCCGCCCATGAATGTACCGCAAATACCGAGGATATGAATATGCACCGTGTACCTTCTTGAAGAAATATTGATGGATTGATTGGTTTGAATGACTAGTTCATTGTCTTGAAGCTTAAATTATACTTGCTAACCTAAGTAGAAAAGATTTTAGCGGATTGCTTTCTAATAGCTAAGAAAGTTTTTATAAAACATATTTTTGAAAGCAATGAAATATTCGTCAATGTGTGGAAAGCGAAATCGGTGATTTTGTCTTACGTCGAGCCGAGGGTGTTTATAGCTATCAATTAGCTGTAGTGGTGAATGATGCCTGAAAAAGGATTACTTATATCGTGCGGGATGCTGATTTACTCTATTCGGCTCCGCATCAGATTTATCTCCAGAAGTTGCTGGAATATGCAGCCCTCGCTATCTACCCTTGCCTGTGGTTATGAATAAGCAAGGAGAAAAGCGCATTCAGAATACATCATGGTCATAATTATTTCATGCTACGCTACCTAAGTGTGATATAAACCACAAAATATCGGTAGGTGATTTAAGCCTTTTTCATGGTGTTCCAATGTCGGTAATAACATCATTTCAGGGAAAATAAGGAGAATGCGTGGCTTTTCTGCCATTTTATGTGCCCGGTCGTAAACAGTTAAAGATTATTATCATAGGCGGAGGTTATGCTGGACTCGCAGCACTGACAACGCTTGTACGATACATGCCAGATGCCGAAGTGACGATTGTCGATCCCAGAACGCATCACCTCAAGATTACGCATCTTCACGAAACGTTCCGGTATCCTTTATCTGATTTGATCGTACCCTTCACGGAACTTGAGCAACGATTTGGCTGCCGCCATATTTGTGCCGAACTCTTGCTTGAGGAAGCGACTCTGCAGCAATGGCAGAACGATAAATGTATAGCATTTGATGATCTTTCACTGCCATTTGATTATCTTCTGGTTGCTTCTGGCGCACCCGCAAGGGATATGGATCGTAATATGGATTGTATCTTTGGGTTGAATGATTTTATGGTAACTGCTGGCTCAGAGCTGCTAGGCAAATATTTGGCTGGGGAAGGTAGCAGGAAAGATCCTATTTCTATTATTGGAGGGGGGGCTACTGGGATACAATTTCTGTTTGAGATCGTACATTTTCTACAACGTCACAAATTTGAAAACAGAGTGCGCTTGATTGAGAGCGGGAATCGGGTGCTCAAACAGTTTCCTGACAGGTTTGCTGACTATGCACAATCCCGTATGGTTGATCTTGAAATCGATTTTTGTCCAGGTACGTATTTTCGGGGGCAGCAGGATAACGTAATTTTGCTGGAAGAAAAGAACACCGGGAGACAGTATGAACTTCCTTCCAGCCTGTCTATACTATTTGCTGGCGAGCAGCAGCAAAATCAGTTTGCTGCCAATGCTTTCGGGCAAATGATTGTTAACCATAGATCATTACCGCATATATTCGTTGCAGGTGATTGTTCAATTTACCAGTCTTTTGGCTCTAATGCGATGACAGCGCAATCAGCGGTGCGTAAAGGAAAGCTCGCGGCCCGGAATATTTTACGGCATTCAGGTCTGCTTAAAATACTTGAGCCTTATATGCATCATGATATAGGTTATGTAGTCAGCCTTGGTTCCGCGGATGCAGTTGGCTGGTTGGCGCTTGAAAATAATGTAGTAACGGGTATTGCGGCTTATGTCATTAAAGAAATTGTAGAGGCGCAATATGATTTACTGTTGACAGGAATAGATACCTATCTGATTTGAGGCATCGATACGCAGGAGGCTGCTGTATGTTTAATTTATTTAACGATAAGCCGGTCGTAGGAAAGGCAAGTACAGTGATTCGTGAGTCTGAAGAGAGCGTATTCAACTTTATTGGTACTGACTTGCTTGCCAATTATCCAAGGTGGTCACCGGAAGTCCGAGAGCTGGAGAAATTGACTGATGGCCCTCTGGGATTGGGAACTTTATGCCGTCAGATACGTATTGATCAAGGGAACCGATCAGAATCCACCTTTAAGGTGGTCATCTTTGAGCCTTGTATGCGCATCCGTTTTGATGGAGTATCGAATCCCTTTCGCTGTGATTATGTATTGGAATCAGCCGATCCGGCGTCTACTCAAATCACGTTCACTTTTGAGCTGCTCAGCCTCGAGTTGCACATGAGACCCTTTGAGAAGCTTATTCGCATAGCTGTTCAGGATGGTGCAGAGAGAACAGTCAGAAACATCAAGAGATTAATAGAGGCCGAATTGATTTGATTAACCCTGTGTTGGCTACTCAGCCACAATTTCTGATAACCTTCGTCTGGATAAATTTTTAATTCATTACTGGAAAAATTTTGGAGAAAAAAATGGATTTTATCGTTGAGAAAGACCCTGGATTGATTCCACAAGTATTGTCCAAAATTCTTGATTCATGTGTTAACGGGGTCACATTGGCCGATCCTGATCTGGAGGATTTGCCGCTCGTTTATGTCAATAAAGCGTTTGAGAAAATAACAGGTTACACGCAACAAGAAACGATAGGGAAAAATTGCCGTTTCCTGCAGGGTACTGATCGTGACCAGAAAGAGCGCTATCAGTTGAGAGAAGCCATTATGAATAAACAGCCAATTGAAATCACACTCAGAAATTACAGAAAAAATGGTGAAATGTTTTATAACCACTTAGTTATTACCCCTCTGTTTGATCCCCACGGCAATATACTTTACTACCTGGGTGTGCAATATGACGTAACACAACTGCGAAACGCTGAAGAAGAAATCAAACGGCTGACTGAGAAACTTGCTGCTTTGACAAAATAGTTAGCACATGTTGCGGGTTATGCTAGTAAAACAGACCTTAAAAAGGTATCATTCCAAGCGGTCTGATTTGTAACATTACTGCATCATCAAATGATGCAGAAGAGAAATGATTTTTTTAGCTGAGGTCATTTGTCCTTGAATCTGTCGTAACTAATTGCTGGAAGCGTGGCCGAGCGGTTTAAGGCACCGGTCTTGAAAACCGGCGACGGGCAACCGTCCGTGAGTTCGAATCTCACCGCTTCCGCCATTTGTACAATAAAATCAATAACTTGTGATGTTCTATTTATTTTGTACCACATAGAAGCCCACAACGGGAAACCGCTTGTGGGCTTTTTGTTTTAGTCAATTCTCCCTCGCGATAGACTACGAAATCGCGTTGAACAACGTGCAAAGGAACAAGAACATGGGTATCAAATGCAATAACACCGACGCACTGATTTAATTCGTCAACACTGTGCATCCGACAGCGAAGTGACGCACCCAACGGCAGAGCAAACGCAAGTCAGCTTTGACGATGGACTTAGGATGAACGTATACACAACCGGAACGGTCAACTTCCAAGGAAAAAGCTTCGAAAATCACACTTCTTCGGACTTGGTGAACGTTATCGAAGCCATTAACCGCCCGAAGCCAGAACCGGCCGGAAGCTAAAAAATCCCGGCGCGAGGGCCGGGCAAAAAGTCCCAATGGCATTGGGATTCAAATGTGAACGCGCGTCGAAGCCTTCGCCGCAAGTTCACGAAGCGCGACGCTATCCGTCATGCGCTTGTAGGTGTCGGAAACCCATTTTTCCATCGTTTCGAATGCATTTCGGGGTTGATGCCGACCAAAAAGCCCGGACTGTGGAAGATGACGGCGGCAACGTCCTTGCTTTCGAGCATCGCGGCGCGCACCTTCGTCGGCCGCTCGGCTGCTTCCCCTGTTCGCGGATGTACGCCCGGATTTCGCTTTAAAGGCTGGCATGGCTGGCACGCGGGGCAAACTCGCGTTCGGTCTGTGCTACGCCGCCGCCGTACAGCAGTTCGGCCCGGCTTTCGATAGCGGTTTTCGCCTTCTGCAAAGCTTCGATGGTGCGCGCGGTCATCACGCCTGCGACTTCGTGCCGCTGAACGCCGTTGCGCGTTTCGTCCTTCAACAGTCGGGCGATGGTATCGATGCCATCGCGCAAGGCAAGGTGGGCATTGGTAATGTCTGGCCCTACGCTGCTATCGAACTTTTCGGGGTCGCCTAGAAAAGCTTTGCGGCCCGTTCCGGTCACAGCCAACAACAGAAAGGGCGATGCGGCTTCGGTTTGAACAAGGCGGTTCGTGTACGACGGGGCAAGGGTGTTCGTTGCTTGGTTCATGGTGAAATTCTTTCGAAGGTTGCGGTATGGAATGCGCCGACACCTGAACAGTTCGCCGTCATCACCCCCCTTACCGCTTCCATTCGAAAGATAAGCCGCCAGCCTTCGCCGCTTTTCGCCTTTACGCTTCGGTGCGGGGGCGTCGTCGTAGCCGTTGCCCACACTATCGGCCTTTGTTACGGGCGAATTCGTGCGGCTTCCCAATCGGCGGACACCGGGACAAGCATCACCTTGGGGGCAAGGATGCCCCGATACGCCCCTAAGAAGGCGTCAGGCACGTTTCCCGGGCCGGGGTGCCGGGGTTTTTAGAGAGAAAGATAGTCATTCGCGAATTGAAGGCTCTATGGCCGCCCCGGTCGCGTCCACAAGGTATTCCACCGCGACGCGGACAACGCGCGGCTTGCCGTGGCGCTTTCGTTCCAGCTTCGCAATACGATTCATCACTGGCATACGCATGTACACTGTGTGTAGTCGGATCAAGTTTCAATTCCTCATCTCAATAATTTCATCCGACATTTCTGGTAAGCGTCAACTTAGCACAGCTTTGATTCAGGCAATCAACTCACGGGGTGAAAAGGGTTTTGTAAGATAATCATCCGCTCCAGCTTCCAGCCCAGAAGTTTTGTCACTTTCCTGAACTTGAGCAGTTAACATAATGAAAGAGAATTATCTCAATGCAGTTCTGAGCCTACTGGATCTGTGTAGATGATTTAATTGCTATGTCTGAATTCCATATAGAGTTAATCAATAGCATCGGGCGAAAAACGTATAGAAACAATACGTAGTAATGTAAGCACTGTAATTACGGTAATGTTTAATCCAACTTCCATCAATGTGTACTCTTTATACCACAGGCCGATTAATTCTCCGATCAGCACTACCAATGCCACATCCAGAATGAAAGTTACCTTTACACGCCCTACTGCCAGATAGGATTGTAATATACGAATGAGTTCAAGCACTGCCAGGATCAATACGATATCAATAATGATATGCTCGGCAACGTTTGCCCATCCATTCTTGAGAACCTGGGACAGATTTAATATTAAGCTGAGAATACCTGCGCCTATCCATACGTAGAGCGCTAACATCAAGATGCCGACAATAAATTGAATGGTACGGGTGTGCCAATCGGTATCAGTTAACAGAAATACTTCCTTTCTTTTAGATATAACTTCATTAATCATTGTTTTACTCCAATTATTGAATTGACAGGATTTTTATCTTAGCGACTCAATATAAAGGTTTCATGACAACCAAGTAGCTTCCCATCTTCGAAATACATACAGGTTCTTTTAGATGCTTCTAGCAGTTATTGTTTGAAGCGCGATGTAACCTGATTGTCAAGAAAATGAAATATTCAACTTGTAATATGCAGACCTCGCTGATGAGGAATCGATTTCAGATTGAATGCTGTCAATTTCGCTTACTCAATTTATTTAACTCATTGGAATTTATGCATAAACATTTTTTTAGAAAAATAATTTCATCTATTGGATTGATGATGATATTGCTTTCTGCTCCTGCGATAGGAAGTAGTTTGGAGAATTTGGCAAAGGCACTGGCCAAGATTAGGGGTGAAGTCGAGACACTCCAGACGCAACTTGATACTGAAAAGGAGAAGCATGGGAGCAAAATATCTGCACTGAATTCACAATTGGTTGATTTGAGTGTTGAGGAGAGAAGGCAAAAGGTGAGTATCGAGAAACTGCAGCATTCAATAGAGAAAATGAACAAGGACGCTAAACAGGCGGAGCAATCAGGTAAAAAACTGGAGCCTGTATTAATGGAGATACTGAATGATTATAAACGCCATCTTGAAACGGGTTTCCCATTCAAGATGGAGGATCGCATTAAGGTTATCAACGATCTGGAGAATAATATTGTTAATCAGTTAATTGATCCTAATAAAGCGGTTAATCAGGCATGGTCCTTAATAGAAGATGAAATCCGCCTGAGTAAGGAAAATGGAATCTACCAGCAGACCATTTTGTTGGATGGAGAAAAAGTATTGGTCGATATTGCAAAACTGGGTACGGTTTTCCTTTTCTTTCAAACCAGAGATAGCCGGGTTGGGATGGCCAAGAAATTGACCAATAGTGGCTGGAAATTTGAGACAGCAGGTGACACTAGTGACATTGAGCGCATCACAAAGTTATTTGATTCATTGAAGAAGCAAATACGTCAAGGTTATTTTGAATTACCTAATCCTCTGAAAATATGAAAAGAAAGCTATTTTTGTTGTTGCTGCTAAATGCACTGGGAAGTTCTGTTTATGCTGCTGAGGATAAAAACACAACTGCTTCCCAGGCTACCGTTGTTTCTGAGCCTGCCGTTAAGCAGAGCAGCTCTTCAGATACAGGCAAATCGCAGAAAAAGGCGGCAAATCAGGAAATCGTTAATTTAGAAACCGCGTATAAGCGCGAATATGCTTTCCTGGAAGCCCAGAAACGGGAGCTGTCTGAGCGTCTAAAAAACTATCAAGCCAGTGCAAGCCGCGAAGAGCAGACGCTCAGTCACAAGATCAGCGCGCTTGAGCGAGGCTCGGTTGAACGCTCAGCCAGAATTGATCAGCTCAACGCGCAATTATCAGAAGCTGAACGTAAAGAAGCTGCTGTCACTGAGCGTAGTGATATCCTGGAGATAACCTACGCACAAGCAGAAGTGACCCTTAAGAATCATGGCATTGAAATCCCTGCATCCATTCAAGATACGCAAGGTAACGATCTGATCAGAATAGGCTATGTGTTTAAACAAGCGCTATCTTTAATTCAGGGGTTGGGTGCAGTCCAGGCAAAATCAGGCAATTTCTTCCTGGAGAATGGTAAACAGGCTCAGGGAACCCTTATTCATTTAGGCAATATCGCGGCCTATGGTGTCAGTGAAGGAGGTAGTGGCAGCTTGGTGCCTGCTGGTGGCGGTGATTTCAAGGTATGGAAGGGCGCGGGTGCAGAAAGCGCAGTTACTTTTAGCAAAAATCAGCAACCTGATCTATTGCAGTTGTTTTTGTTTGAATCACGCACTAATACGGTTGAAGAACCCCCCGAAAAAACAGTCATGAGCATTATTGATTCAGGTGGCCCCATTGGCTGGGTCATCGTGATGCTCGGAATCATTGCTGGATTTCTTATCCTGATTCGTGTTTATTTGCTGCAATCCAACAGCGCCAATACGAAACAGCTTTCTGATCAGATCATCCATCAGCTTGTAGAAGGCGATTTGGATATTGCCAGAAAGAGCTGTGAAGATAATTCGTCTGCAATCAGCCGGGTTTTATCGTACACATTGCGCCATTTGAAAGATGATAGAGATCATATGGAAAGCATTGTTTACGAGGCGATTCTGCAAGAATCTGGGCCGCTGGACCGCTTCGGGCCGGCCATTCTCGTGATTGCTTCGGTGGCGCCGCTGCTTGGTTTGCTGGGAACCGTAACCGGAATGATTGAAACTTTTGACATGATTACCGAGTTTGGCACTGGTGATCCGAAATTGTTATCAGAAGGTATCGCGATAGCGCTGGTGACGACAGAGCTGGGCTTGATTGTTGCCATTCCAGCGTTGTTACTGGGTTCGGTATTGTCTTCCTGGGCGAGGAATATTAAACGTGACATGGAGCATGTCGCGCTCAGAGTTACCAACGTTTTTCTCGGTAGCGGATCAAGTCTGGACGATTTGAGTGTTTCGAGTACGCAGAGCATTCGCAACAATTCTTTGGTGCTGAGTAGTCAGCCAGCTTAAAGAGAATTGCTGAAAGTATGATACCGATGAATATTTCTGAATACATACTGTTAATTAAGGAATTATTTGTTGCTGGCGGAATTGTTATGCCTCCATTGGTGCTTTGCACTTTATTACTTTGGTATGGGGTGGGCTATCGATTCTGGGTCATGAAAGAACCTAAATGGATGAGTGTGCGCGATATGTTCAAGTACTATCAGGAACACACTGATAAGCCTGCCAAAAATATTGTTGCCCGAGCGATGCAGCAAGGCATTGAATTAAGGAAACGCGGAGTCAGGAATCTTCGTCATCACTTGGATGCCGCTTTCTATGAGTATGAGAGAGAAATTGGGAAATTTTCTGTTCTCATTCGTGTGGTTGTTCTCATCTCCCCTCTGCTGGGTTTACTGGGAACCGTGATTGGCATGATCGAAACCTTCGATTCTTTGGCGACGATGACGCTGTTTTCTCAATCTGGCGGTATTGCGGGCGGCATTGCACAAGCCTTGTTTACTACTCAAATGGGTTTAACTGTAGCGATTCCGGGTTTATTAGCACATAGCATCCTCAATAGGAAACAACAACAGATTGAGCAGGATCTTTCTCAAATCAAAGACCTGTTGTGTCATCAAACCCCCACCAAAAAACTTAATGGGAAGTAATCAACTATGAGATGCAAAGAATCCAATGAAGCTGAAGCCACGATTGATATGGCTCCCTTAATCGATATCGTTTTTATTTTATTGATTTTCTTCATGGTAACGACGACTTTCGTCAAAGATATGAAACTGGAGCTGGAGCGGCCTAAGGCAAGTAGCTCTGTTGCCGCTTCGAGTAAGGCAATCCGCTTGTTTATTGACCGTAATGGCGATACTTACATGGATGGTGAATTGGTACGCTTGTGGTCGATACAAAGTAAGTTGCGCGATTTATTGAGCACCTCTTCCAGCAAAGTGATTCTGGTCGTTACCGATGAAGGTGTTCCTGCAGGAAAACTGGTCGAGGTAGTAGATCAGGCACGCCTGGCGGGAGCAGAAAGTGTGGGCGTGGCAACTAAAAAAGAAGCGGGGTGATGCCAATATGGAAACGAATAAATTTAATCAGCACCTGGCAGGATTTGTATCGATGTTATTTGGACTGATTTTGGTTTTCGGTCTGATATTGGTGATGAATCATTATATGGGGCAGATGGAGAAAGCACCGCCGCAAGAAGTAACAGAGATTAGTATGACCAAACAGATCAAGCAAGAACCTAAAAAGGAGATCAAGAAAGTAGAGCCGAAGAAACAAGTGACTCGACATCAAGCGCCAGCGCCTTTTAAAGGGTTTGATACCGCGCTTTCTGGCATTGATCTGGGAATGCTTGGGTTGGATGATGGGCAGGGGAGGGAGTTGGATAATAGCTTATTAGGTAAAACAGGTAATTCGGTGATGACCGCAGAGTTAGTGGATGTTCCGCCGAAACCCATTACAAGAGGGACTTTCAAGTATCCGCCAGCAGCAAAAAAGAAGGGTATTAAAGGCTATGTTCTCTTGTCGGTGCTTGTCGATGTGGATGGTTCGGTCAACCAGGTACAAGTGCTGGAGTCAAATCCATCGGGAATTTTTGATTCGGCTGCTTTGCAAGGTATCCGCGACTGGCAATTCGAGCCAGCAAAATATAAGGGGGAAACTGTCAAGGTATGGGCAAAACAAAAGATTCGCTTCGATTTATCCTGATTCTCCAGCCTGAACTCAATAAATAAAATGAAATACCAGATAGCCAGGCTAGCTCATTATTTCGTGATTATTTTTATCTTGGGCTATTACGCCAGCGTTGTGTGCGCAACCGAGAATAAAGCACAGCCAACAGATTTTATGGAGCTTGCGGCGGTCATGCTAAAAGACGGCCATAGTGATCGTGCTTTATTGGCGTTGCAAAACGTTGATCTGGAGGACAAGAAAACAGATCTGGCAAGATTTTACACGCTGCAGGGTCTGGCTTACATGAATCTGAATGATCTCGTAGCCGCCAAGGACAGCTTGCAGCAGGCTGTTAAGAATGGGCAGAAGGATCAGGTAATCTTTATCTATTTGGCCCAAGTCTATTTCGGGCTCAAAGATTATCAGCAAACGATTCAGGCCATTGTTAAAGCGGGTGATCAGGTCAATAAGGATGCTTCTTTAATCAGCTTAAAAGCGGAATCCTATTGGCTCCTGAAAGAAACTGATGCGTCCATTAATGCCTTAAATGAAGGGCAGAAAATCTTTCCAGGCGATTTCCGTTTCCTTAAGCGTAAAGTTTTTTATTTTGCCGAACTTGGGTTATATCAGGAAGCAGCCAAGCTTGGCAAAGAATACCTTAAGCGATCAAAAGCTGCCGCCACCGATTATATTGCGATCGGGAATGCATTAAGGCTCAGCAAGGAATATCAAGAAGCATTGAATATTCTGGAAATTGCGCGCTTGCAGTTTCCTCATGATGACAGGGTTGCAAAACTGCTTGCGCATACTTATCTGGATCAAGGAAAACTGAATTCGGCGGCATTTATTCTTGAGCAAGCCGCTTTACTGAATCCAGCCTTGCAAGCTGAAGCAGCCGAAATCTACCGGCGTGCGGGGCGTTTTCATAAGGCATTGACGCTCAATGAAAGTATCAGAGATCAAAAAGTAAAATTTAAACAAAGATTATCCATTCTTCTTGCATTAAAGCAGTTTGAGCGTGCCGCCAATATGGAATCCAGCTTATACCGGTCTGGATTATTGGAGGATCAAGAGGTCCGCTATGCGCTGGCGTATGCCTTGTTTTCAAGCCGCCGCTTTCCAGAGGCTAATAAACATCTGGATCACCTAAAGAATGCTGAGCTTTTCAGAAAAGGGACCGAACTTCGCCGCTTAATGGAAGTTTGCAAAACCGAGCCATGGCAATGTACGTAGTTCTATTTCGTGCAATTCAGGAATCCTGCGATGGCTGTCTGGAATCACGATCTGCTATCAGTAAGCTGACAGTCAATCCGGACCAGGAAACGTCATCCTTCGTATTTATGCCCCCTTAGTGCCTACCTAAGACTATTTCCTTAACTTACCAACTGAAACTTTATCCTCACGAGCAATTGAATTGCAGGTGGAGAGGGGTCTTTATACGCCAAATGAACAGTGAATCTAACAAATTTTTCTGGTCTTGTGTTTTGTCGACAATCATGAGTGATCGATATTTTTATGATCTTTTTTGCAAAATACTGCATAAAAATAGATTGAAGCCATGTGTTCTTTCTTTACTGGCGCTGATGGCTGCTGTTCTGCTAAGTCCTGCCGCCTGGGGAGACACTGAAAAGGCTGATTTCTCAATTCACCTGTTCCAGAATGGATTGCCGGTTGCTGACGCTGAGTTGTTTATTAGTAGCGATTCTTTTGAGAAAACGAGTCCGAAAATGATTTTCGATTCCATGCCATCCACTTTTAGCTGGCGAGTGGATGAGGATTCCTCAATTAAGACCAATTCAAATGGCAGTGTAGCCGGGAAATTACCGCCCGGGACTTATCACATGACAATCAAGACAAAAGATCAGAAATTTGCCTTTGATTTGCCGCTACGACCGGCAGAAAATGCACAGATTCTTATCACTTTTTATACGAATAAAAAGAAACCTTTATTGAATATTGAGAGTTCAGTCGCAGGTACAATTGCAGGATCAGATATGCCTGTTGAAGAGATTCGTGATGAGGGTGAAGGAACGATCACTGTACAAGTTTTATCTGCAGAAACAGAAAAGCCGATTAAAGATGTACAAGTCTTTCTGAGTGGATCAAGGCAGAAACTGAGAACCGATGAGAAAGGGCGGGTAACAGCAGCTATTCCTGTAGGCGGTTACAGCGTTTCATTATTGCATAGCGCTTATAGCAGTCAAACACAGGATGATGTGAAGATTGATAAGAGTAAGGATACCCATTTAACCTTCAAATTAACGCCCGCAGGGATTGAGCTGGCAGAGTACGTGGTTCTGGAGCCTTTTTTGGCAGGAACCATCGCTTCTGTTATTGAAGAGCAAAAAACTTCCTCAGCAGTAACAACCATTCTGGGTGCCGAGCAGTTTAGTCGTAGTGGCGACAGTGATGTTGCCAGTGCGTTAAAAAGAGCTTCCGGGCTAACGCTGGTAGGAGGACAATTTGTTTTTATCCGCGGACTGGGTGAGCGTTTTTCTACAACACTTGTCAATGGCGCTGCAATACCCAGCCCGGATGCGACGCGACGCGTTGTACCTTTGGATCTTTTTCCCACCAGTATTCTTGAGAGCGTCATGGTGCAAAAAACATATTCGGCAGATCGCCAGGGAGAATTTGCCGGTGGTACGCTGGAAATGCGCACGCACGGTATTCCGGATGCATTCTTCTTCAATTTTAATGCGCAAATAGGTTTTAATGATAATGCAACTTTTCTTAATGGCTTGACTTACAAGGGAGGGGGAACTGATTTTTTAAGTTATGACGACGGCGCGCGTGCATTACCTGATTCCATTGGAGATGCCACAGAGAACGGTAAAACCATCCAGCCTGCAACTGTTTTTAATCCGGATGGATTTTCACCTGCCGAGATTGAAACGTTTGGTGAAGATTTATCAGGCGTATGGGATGTAACTAAAAATAAACGAGGACCTGATGCCGGCTTTCAGACTTCAGTGGGTGACAGTTTTGCATTGGGCAATTTTAGGCTGGGTTATATGGCTGCAGGAGGATGGAAACAGGAATTCAGGACTCAAAATGAGATCAATCGAGAGTTTGCCGCTAGCGGTAATAGTGATAACAGCTTAAGGTTGACTCGAGATTTTGATGTGCGCCGATCCCTGCAAGAGGTGCAGTTAAATGGTTATTTAGCAACGGAAGCTCAGTACAAAGATAATCATCGATTGTTTACCAAGACCATGTTTCTGCGTCAATCATTTGATGAAGCTAGAATTGATCAAGGTTTTACCGATGCCGAAACAGCTGATATTCGAAGAACGAAACTTAAATTTTTTTCAAACCAATTGTTAATGCAACAAGTGGGGGGTGACCATCGTTTTGATTGGTTGAAAGATTTATCCATTAATTGGTTATATACGCATGCAACTGCAAACAGAGACGAGCCTAAAACGAGGGACTATCGTTATGATGCGGATGCGCAAGGTAACTTTTCCTTCTCTCGCAGGGCGGACAGTAACCAGGTTTTATATGCCGATCTGGAAGATAAAGACCAAAGTTGGCGTATGGATGCAAAACTGCCCTTTCAATTTTTTACAGATTACAAACTCTCACTCGGTAGTGGTTTTATTACCCAGAAAAAAAACAGAGAATCGAGCATACAGCGCTTTAATTATTTTCCGGCTGGGCCGGATGCCAGAAGGCCGGCAGTACTGTCACAACCTTCTCTGGAAGACATTCTTCAGCCAGCCTTCATTGGTACGAATGGATTTCAATTACGCGATGTAACGCGACCTACGGATAGTTATAACGCTTCCCAGGATCTTCTGTCCTATTATGGGAAAATGGATCTGTCGTTATATGACAAAGTTAATTTAACGGGAGGATTACGCTGGGAAGACAATGATCAGTTTGTTGAAACTTTCCAGAATGTAGCTAACGCAAATCAACCCATTATTACCAAAATCAAAAGAATTGATACGTTACCTTCTGCAACGGCAACCTGGTTCATTTCTGATAGACAGCAGTTACGTGCGGGTTTTAGTCAAACGCTATCAAGACCTGATTTTAGGGAATTATCTCCCGCGCCCTTTACAGACATCAGTACGAATCAAGAAACCATTGGAAATCCAGATTTAAAGCAAACGGATATTACAAATTATGATGTACGGTGGGAATATTACCTATCACCCAATGAAAACATACTGGCCAGTTTTTTCTGGAAAGATCTGACCAATCCAATCGAATTAGTCGCTTTGCCGGGAACAGCCGGGCTTAATACATTTCAGAATACCGATAAAGCGACTATTTATGGGTTTGAGTTTGAATGGTTAAAGGGGCTGGGTGTTATACATCGTCATCTGCAGAATTTTTATGTCGGTGGCAATTACACCTGGTCAGATTCAAATGTTGAGCTCAACGCCAAGAATCTTGAAGCGCAAACCACGTCCAAAAGACGCTTGCAAGGGCATTCTTCACAAATTTTTAATTTTCAGATAGGGTATGACAATCCAGCTTGGAAGACGCAAGCTACCCTGCTATACAATATTGCCAGTAAACGGATCGTGGCAGCTGGCGTGCTTGGTGCGCCGGATAAATATGAACAGCCTTTTCATCAACTGGACTTTGTTATTAGCCAGAATTTATATAAAGGGTTGTCAATGCAAGCCACAATGCAGAATTTACTGGATGATGACGTGCTCATTAAGCAAGGCGATGAAGTGACACGCCAGTTCCGCCGCGGGCGTACGTTTAAACTAAACTTCCGTTTTGCTTACTGATGAAGGATGGGAAGTAGTTGTTCATCTGATCCTCGTTTATGCCTTCATAGTGCGCCATCATAAGACATAAACTTCTAACTTTCTGATATCTAGGCCCTGCTGTCCAAGTATCAGCGGTCGTGATGAGAAGCGGTCTAATAAGCAGTGGTATTTTTATATTTTAATGTAATAGTAATATGCTTGTAATGTTGGCTTGTTAGATTTGCGCTACCTTAAATAAAAACTTGGAGGTGGGTGAATCATGCTTAAATTAGACCATATAAAAGGAAAACTAATAACGACATCAGCAGTTCTGTTGAGCGCTGTCGCAATGAATGGATATGCAGCAACAGCGACCTTTGATCCAGCATCAGGTATTGTAGATCTTCCGGTTGTAGAAGTTTTGAATGGCGCATCGTCTTCATTCTATAGTGCTAAATTACAATTGGTTAATGGAAATCAGCTGAAATTAATCGCAGCTGATCCTGTCTCAGCAACACAAGGACAGCGTAACGTTTTTGATTCTAGCACTGCTGCAGTACATGTCCCTTCGATCGCTGTGGGATCAGATAATTTTTACGCTAAATTGAGATTAGTGCCGGGTTCAGGCCCGCTGAGCTTTACACTTGAACAACTCGTCAGTAATGAATTCCAAGGTTGCCCAAGTTTTGCAGTCCCAGGATCTACGCCAGGATCCTGTCTCTTAAGCGGTGAAATTAAAACTGATATTACGCTGACAAAGAATATCAACTGGATTTTATCGGGCGGTGTTTATATCGGTGGCGATAATACTGAAAGTGCAACAATTACTATTAATCCAGGAACCAAAATTTTTGGGCAGCAAGGTGCTGACTATCTGTGGATAAGACGTGGTTCAAAAATTATGGCGGAGGGCACACCCGATAATCCGATTGTAATGTCTGGCTCAGGACAATTGGCGGCTGGCGAATGGGGTGGTCTGGTCATTTCTGGAAATGCACCGGTGAATGGTTGTAATGAAGGTGTGGCTGTTTGTGAAATTCCTAACGAGGCCATTCCTTCTGAGTTTTTTGGCGGTAACAATCCGGCCGACAACAGTGGGGTAATAAAATATGTTCAGATTCTTTTTGCTGGCTTTGCCGTGCGTCCAGATGAGGAGCTCAATGGACTGACATTGAATGGAGTCGGCTCAGGAACGGTCATTGATTTCGTGCATGTTCATGCGGGTCTGGATGATGGTATAGAGATGTTTGGCGGTACTGCTCAGATGAAACATCTGGTATTGACTCATATAGGCGATGATAGTTTGGATTGGGGAAGTGGTTGGACTGGACGTGCACAGTTTGTTGTGGTTTTTCAGTCTCCTAACGATGGTGACCGGGGTATTGAGGCCGACAACAACGAAAAAAATAATAATCTTCTTCCTCGCGCCAAACCGATTCTGTCTAATATGACCTTTATAGGCTCTCCGGTTGCCACTGAAGGTATTCTGCTGCGTCGTGGTACCGGTGCGAATATCTGGAACTCAGTAATCACTGGTTTTCCTACTTGTATAACCATAGATGGGGCGGCCACTTATGAGAATGCTGGTTTTCCAGGGAGTTTGAGTGGCGAATTAACCATGGTCAATTCCTTTGTTCAGTGTGCCAATAACTTTATAGATGGCACGGGTGCTACATTTACTGTAGCTGATTGGTTCTTGTCCCAGTCTGGAAACAGGGCAGAGAATCCTCTCCTGAATAGTGTTTTTCCTGCAGCCGGATCACCGCTGATAGGAGGAGGAGCTGCGGTAAACGATCCTTTCTTTGATTCTGTAGACTATGTCGGTGCATTCAAGGATGCGAATGATGACTGGGTTTCAGAATGGATACACAAGTTTTTCTAAGTGGTTGTGATTTAAAAGGCTTCTTTTTATTTGGGTCTGAGTAAAGAAGTCTCTGATAAAAGTATAAGATAATCCCCGGCTATGCCGGGGTTATTATTTTGGGGTTTCAAAAGAGGCTTGTTTCCGGTGGAGTATGCCAGGTGTGTTAAAGCGCCATAATCCGAATTACCTGATGAATGTCTGCGAAAAAGATCGATTCCGGGATTCCGTTATGAGAGGCAAGTGATGGTCTGGTGAGAGATGCCACTTAAAAACTGCGATACCATTACATCTATCTGGCTGTAATCATAAAGCTACAATTAGGTCTCAGTAAGCTTGCATACCTTGATATGTGCTGAATTTCCTAAGAGCCTGTTCACGATCATGTGAATGTCGTAGACTCTGGGGAGGAAGAAGAGATACCCAAGCGACATTAGCCGAGAGGCATTTGAAGATGTCCGGCCTCTGTTGGAGAGCGTGCGCAAGCAGACAAAGCCAAGGACAGTTGATTTATATGAAGTAAAGTGGAGTGAGCTTAGTCCAGACGGCGCAAGTGCTCTGGAACGGGCTTTAAAAAAATGTAGTTGGCGTGACCCGTACAAAACAGGGGCGCAAATCCTCGACGAGCTTTTGATCGTCGACGCACAAAGTGTAAAAAACACGGATAGTGCTCATGCGAAGGACTACGATGCAGGAAAGAAAGTCTCGGGGATCAAGCGCCACATCAGCCAATACTGGCTCAGTTCTGTTGGCCATTGACACAGGTTCTAAAAATTCTTACATCTAGTTATAGTTATTGCCGGATAGGTACTAAATAATCAGTAAAACTCTTTGCAGCAGTACCCCAGCTAAAGGCCTCAGCTCTTGCGCGCGCTTCCTGCCGGGAAATTTGCAGGGCTTTTAAAACGGCATCATTCAGATCATGTGACATAACCCCTCCTCCACTCTTACCGATGACCTCCAAGGGACCGTCAACAGGATAACAAGCTACGGGCGTGCCTGTTGCCATGGCCTCAAGTAAAACCAACCCAAAGGTGTCCGATTTGCTTGGAAATACAAAAACATCAGCGCTGGCATATAACGTAACTAACTCGCTGCGAGGCAATATTCCGAGCCAATATGCCGCAGGAAAGCGTTGCCTGAGTTGTTTTTCCATTGGCCCTACACCGCAAACTACCTTACTACCGGGGAAATCCATTTCCAAAAATGCTTCAATATTCTTTTCATATGAAATACGACCCACAAATAGTGCCACGGGCCTTGGTAAAGCACCTAAAGTTGGAAACAAAATGGGTTGATCATGGTATCTAAAGAGATCAATATCAACTCCATGCGTCCAAGGTTTGAGATTCTGGAAACCTCGCCTTTGCAAGCCGGATAAAACAGATTGTGTAGGAACCATCACACTTGCTGAAGGTTGATGAAAACGTCTAAGCAGTGCATATCCCCACGAAACAGGAACTTTAGCTGATGCATTAAAGATTTCTGGGAATTTTGTGTGAAATGCAGAGGTAAAAGACCAACCTGATTGCAAGCACAAAGAACGTGCAGCCCAGCCTAGCGGACCTTCAGTAGCAATATGTATTGCCTCAGGCTTAAGCTTCTTCAGAAATTGTGACAAATTCTTTTTAGGCCGAATTGCCAGATCAATTCCTGGATAACCCGGACAAGGGCGAGTACTGAAAAGACCCGGGTGAATGATTTCTACATAATGATCGAGCTTTCTGAGTTCTTTAACCAGTTCTATCAACGTCGTTACCACACCATTAACTTGTGGGTGCCATGCATCACTAATCAGTGCAATTTTCACGCTGGAACCTCATCTTTTTTTTCGATCTTTACCGTAGCTGGAACGCCATCAGCCGAAGTGTCTACAGTTACAATTTGATAATAGCTGTCTGTTTCTCTTTGAAATTGAGGCCAATGGATCAATTCCATTCGCCCGTCAATGTGTTCTACTAATGCAGTAAGGCTCTCGACCCAGTCTCCATCATTACAGTACACAATACCATCGATATCACGCATCTCAGCATGGTGTATATGCCCGCAGATGACACCATCGAGTCCACGACGACGTGCTTCCATAGCAACGGCCTGCTCAAATGAAGTGACATAGCTGACTGCTGTTTTAATTTTGTATTTCAGATACTGTGAAAGCGACCAATAAGGCATACCTAATCGGGCACGGAGGGAACTCAAATAACGATTTAGCTTTAGAGTTAATTCGTAAAGGTTATCTCCGACGTAAGCAAGCCATTTAGCACACTGCACGACTCCATCAAAATAATCACCATGTATTATCCAGAATCTACGACCATCAACAGTCTCATAGATAACTTCATCCGCTACTTCTATACCACCAAAGGAGTGGCCTAAAAACTCACGGGCAAACTCATCGTGATTACCCGGAACATACACCACCTTGCAGCCTTTCCGGACACGGCGCAGTAACTTCTGTATCACATCATTATGAGCTTGAGGCCAATACCAGCGCCGACGTAACTGCCAGCCATCGATAATATCCCCAATCAGATAAAGCTGTTCACTGGGGTAAGCTTTTAAAAAATCCACCAAGGCTTGTGCCTGGCAACCCGGGGTGCCGAGATGGATATCAGAAATAAAAACAGTCCGAACTCTTGGGTTAGTAATTTTTTCTGAGGAATCTTCGTCTTCTGAAATAGAAGCTATAAGATCAGGACTAGCATAAAAATAACCTTTGAGCTTATCCATGACTACCCCAGAAAATGTTTGCGGTAGCGGCTAGATAGATCATCCATTCGCATCAACATGGGCAAATCAGCAGTATTAAAGTTAGGATCCCATGCAGGCGCTCCTAATACCTTAGCACCGATGCGTAAATAACCTTTAAGTAGTGGAGGGGGAGCAATTTTTAATGATTGATCCAGATGGTCGACTGGCAGAGGTAAGTGTGGTCTAACTTGATAATGAATATCCACCCTATACTGATCCCGAATTTGACGCCAAATACTTGCAGCAGCATGTCCTGCACCGATTCGATTGCTGTCACTTGAACCCATATTCATCGGTATGCTAACACAGCCCATCATATGACTTAACTGCTTACGCGCCATAAAGCTAATCAATTCTTTCCACAATGCTTTGATGACAATTCCATCACGATAATCCTTATGCACACAACTTCGGCCTAATTCAGCCATATTCTCTCGTAACGACTGCAAGGAAGTTAGATCAAATTCACCTTCGCTGTAAGTTCTCCCAGCAAGCCTGGCTTGTGCCGGGGTCAGCACACGATAAGTTCCAATGACCTGCCAGGTTTTACGATCTCGCACTAACAAGTGCTCACAAAAATCATCAAAAACATCGATATCATACCCAGGAATATGGGTTGGGAGAGTTGCGCCCATTTCATCAGCAAAAACTTCATATCTCAGCTTCTGAGCTTCACGAACCTCACTTTTATTTTTCGCCCAGGTGGTCACGATATTTGATTTCTTCACCCAATCAGCAGAAAAGTACGAAGCAGGCTCTAGTATTTGAATTATTTTTTGCGGGAAAATATTTAATTGCATATTAAGTGACGTATTCATGTCTAATTCCTTATTATTGTTAGGTTATTGAGCTGCTTGACGCATTAGCTACCTACTATTCTCGGGAAATCTCATGAACTTACTGTGTCGCTTTTATGAAATTACTATGAAAGTTCCATTCATTCTGAGTCTGCTCAATTGCTAACGCAGATCTTCTATTAATATTTAATTTTTAATTTGACAGGAAGTGCGAATTCTTGATCAGGTCTGGGTGGAAGCGACTCAAGGCGGAGTTAGAGTCGTTTCCCCAGTTGATGAGAGTTCCTTCAAATTAAGGAACAGTTTCCGATCTTTGCCATTCTAATAAAACGTTATTTTTTGTGCCGGTGATGGCTAACCAATGGTTGCAGTTAGCACTGCCGTCGTTTTCGGATTGGCTGGCAAGATGCAAAGAGAAGGATTCAAGTACCTTTGTTCATTAGCAATAAGGGTTTATACGTATTTATTTATTCTTATTGAAAAGCTAGTATCAATGTTTGGAGCCTGGCCCCTACTGCAAAGATCTGTTACTTCAGATAAGGAGAGCTGCCATGACAAGTACCAAGCAAGCCTTTTCATCTCATTCTAAGCAGGCAAAAGAGCGTTCGACAACCCAGCGTTGCGGCATGACGGTGAAAGTGTGAAGTTTGCTCCGCTTGGCAATCTGCACCTTGGTTCCGAGTAGCGCCTCTACCGCCTTGGCGAAAGGTTGGCCTGGGTATCCACCCTCGGCCAGAATGCATTGCACTTGCCGCAATTTTACTGCACAGCGTCCGGGCGCAAGAAAAGCGCTCTTACGATCCGTTACCTCAGCAGTTGTGACGGCAATCGCATGGGGAAGTCCTTGTGTATCGACCGCGATGTGGCGCTTGATCCCCGACACTTTCTTTCCTGCATCGTAGCCCTTCGCATGAGCACTATCCGTGTTTTTTACACTTTGTGCGTCGACGATCAAAAAGCTCGTCGAGGATTTACGCCCCTGTTTTGTACGGATCACGCCAACTACATTTTTTTAAGGCCGTTCCAGAGCGCTTGCGCCGTCTGGACCCAGCTCACTCTACTTGGAAAAGTACGCATGTACCGTTCGCCACTTGGGAAACTCACTCGGTAGCATCCGCCATTGGCACCCGCTTTTCAGCAAATACAGCACGCCGCAAAATACTTCTTATAAATCAACCGTCCTTGGCTTCGTCTGCTTGCGCACGCTCTTCAACAGAGGCCGGATATCTTCAAATGCCTCTCGGCTAATATACTTGGGTATCTCTTCCTCATCCCCAGAGCCTACGACATTCACATGATCGTGAACAGGCTCTTAAGAAAACAATATGCAACAAAATTTATGGTATATATAATATGAGAGCTTTAGAGATCTATGCTCTGAATTAACAATGGCTTAAGTATTATTTCGGAGTGATTGAATCGAATTTCTCTTCACCGATCCAGTATAATCTCCAGAACAAATTTACTGCCAATATAGGCAAGTAGGAGAATTATAAAACCGGTCAAAGTCCAACGAATAGCGGTACGTCCTCGCCAACCATAAAATTGCCTTCCTATAAGCAGTGCTGCGAATACACCCCAAGATATAAAACTGAAAAGCGTTTTATGTGAAAATGTAACAGATTGACCAAAAACTTCTTGTGAAAATATTATTCCGCTCAGAAGTGTCATAGTGAGGAGTATGAAACCTGCCCATATAATGCGGAAAAGCATTTTTTCCATGACTAGAAGCGGAGGCAGATTTATCAGCAGCGGTGACATGACTGGGTGATGTAAGCGATACTCTAATATCGCCATGAGGATCGCGTGGAGTGCAGCGATGGTAAATAGGCTATATGCAAGTAGGGCAACCAGCAGGTGCGCCTTGAATGCAGGTAATTCAGTATTGCTAAGAGGATGGAGTGAGGGGAGTATTAAGGGCAGTAACACTGCAATTGCTGCCACAATTGCAATGGGTGCAATCAAATTCTGTAATTCTTTCAGCCGTGAAAAAAAGCCTGAGAACCAGTAAATCAAGACGGTCAGCCATACAATAGATGAGATTGCATTACCCACACCAAAGCTGAGCCCAGTATCTATAAATATAGATTCATAAAGTATGAAACCATGGAGTGTGAGTGGGGCAAGCATGACAAAACGCTCCCACTTGATAATTGATGAAGTGTTTCTGTCAGCACTGGGAGGAAGGGGTTGATTGTTCCATCTGGTACGCCAGAAATGCCATCCAACTAATGCATAAAACAGAAAAGCTGAGATATAAACTAGAATGCTGAGCATTAACATAGCAGATCTAAAAAACGGATTTGTTCAGTCTACCTTGCACTTGTATAAATTCAAAGCGCTATTATTATAATTTTAGGGTGCTATGTCATTAGCACTGAATTTTTTGAGGAATAAATATGTTTGACAATCTAACTCATCGCCTTTCCAACGTCATTAAAACGCTGCGTGGAGAAGCAAGATTAACTGAGAGTAACATACAAGCTGCCATGCGTGAGGTGCGCATGGCATTACTTGAAGCTGATGTTGCTTTACCTGTCATTAAGGATTTTATTGAGCGGGTAAAACAAAAGGCGATCGGGCGGGAGGTAATGGAAAGTCTTTCCCCTGGGCAGGCATTAGTAGGGGTTGTTCATCAAGAGCTAATGGCCATCATGGGAGGGGAGAAAGCAGATCTTAACCTTAGCACTGTACCGCCTGCAGTTATTCTCATGGCTGGTTTGCAAGGTGCGGGAAAAACCACGAGTAGTGGAAAATTAGCCAAATGGTTGATAGATAATAGAAAGAAGAAAGTAATGCTGGTCTCTTGTGATATCTACCGACCTGCCGCTATTGATCAATTAAAGCTGTTGTCCACTCAAGTGGGCGCTGATTTCTTTCCGGTACAAGCAGGTCAAAGACCAGCAGAAATCTGTACCGCTGCATTGGATTATACCCGCAAACATCATCATGACGTAATGATCGTCGACACCGCGGGTCGCTTGGGTATTGATAAAGCGATGATGGATGAGATTACTGAACTTGAAGCGCTACTTAAGCCTATCGAGACACTTTTTGTCGTTGACGCAATGCAAGGGCAAGACGCGGTAAATACTGCAAAAGCATTTGCTGATGCGCTTCCTTTGACAGGCGTTATCCTGACCAAGCTTGATGGAGATGCGCGTGGTGGGGCAGCCTTATCAGTGCGGCATGTAACGGGTAAACCGATTAAGTTTACAGGCGTTGCTGAAAAATTGACTGGCCTGGAGCCATTTTATCCTGATCGTATGGCTTCTCGTATCCTGGGTATGGGTGACGTACTGGGACTGATTGAAGAAGCGCAGCGTAGCGCAGATCAGAAGGAAGCTGAAAAGCTAATGAAAAAAATGAAATCAGGCAAGGGATTCGACCTTGATGATTTCAAGATGCAATTCCAGCAGATGAAAAAGATGGGGGGGATGAGTGCAATGCTGGAAAAACTGCCTCATCAATTGACTCAGGCTGCTCAGAATATGAAGGTGGACGATAAAATAATTAATCGCACTGAAGGGATTATCAATGCCATGACGCGACAAGAACGCGCCAAACCAGAAATTATTAAGGCGTCACGTAAGCGACGCATTGCTGCAGGATCAGGTGTCTCTGTTCAGGAAGTGAATCGTTTACTTGCGCAATTTGAGCAGGCTCGCAAGATGATGAAAATGGTCAATAAAGGTGGAATGGCCAAGATGATGCGAGCAGTAAAAGGAATGTTGCCACAAATGCGCTAGAATCAAGGATGATGTTAAAGAAAAATCTTTTTGTGGTTTGATTATTCTGCTTCAGGTGCTTGTTCGAGTCCCCGTACCTGAATTCCTGTTTTGATATCTTTTTTAGCGAACCAGCCAAGATTCATTTCAAGCGCATATTTTGCTGGCTTGGCTGAATAATGTGGGGTGACTGAGTGCGGGGTCATGTCGGCAACATTGAGAATCACCCCTTTCTCGTCAAGAAACGCCACGCTGAGGGGAATAGAGGTATTGAGCATCCACATACCGTAAATGTTTGTTTTGGGAAACACAAATAGCATGCCGCTGTTTTCATCTAATTGCGAGTGATACATTAGTCCTTGCGCGCGCGCGGTCGGGGTATGAGCTATTTCTGTGTATAGTGTATGCTCTAAAATTTTAAGAGGAATCACTGTGGGTACAGTCGATGTGTCTGAGCTAACCGCTGCTGGCAGCAGAAAAATAGTGATCGCAAGAAATAAGTATCTTAACATTTACCTGTACTTCCAAAACCGCCTTCACCGCGGTCAGTCGGTTGGAAGCTTTCGACTACATTGAAATGAGCTTGCAGGACAGGAACGATAACCAGTTGGGCAATCCGCTCTAGCGGGTTTAGCAGGAAGCCTGTCTGTCCACGATTCCAACAAGAAACAAAAATCTGCCCCTGATAATCCGAATCGATCAATCCAACCAGGTTTCCCAGTACGATTCCGTGTTTGTGACCAAGACCAGAACGAGGCAATACCATTGCAGCCAAGCCCGGATCATTCAAATGAATTGCAATACCAGTTGGGATTAACTGTGTTTCTCCAGGTTGTACTTGAATGGGGTGCTCAGTACAGGCGCGCAGATCTAATCCTGCTGATCCTCGTGTGGCGTAAGCTGGAAGCTGATCCTTTAGACGTAAATCAAGAATTTTGATGTCAATTTTTTTCATACGAAAAGAGTTAGGAATGATGTTTTTTATATAAGGTAGCAATATGCTCGATTAAGCGGCGTGCCTGATCAATTTTAGGTGCTTTAGCTAGCGTATGTTTGCCATTATCATCAAACAGCATCAATGTACTGTCATCTGAACCCATTGCTTCCTGAGCAAAATTTGCGATGAGCAAGGGGAGGTTTTTTTTGTGGCGTTTGATTTCTGCATTTTTATCAATATCCTCTGTTTCAGCGGCAAAACCAACACAGAAGGGTGGATTTGGCAAATTGACTACGTATTGCAAAATATCCGGATTAGGAACGAGATCAAGCACCATATTGTTATCGGTTTTTTTTATTTTTTGTGTGTGACTAATGGCAGGGCGATAGTCTGCAACGGCGGCGACGCTTATAAAAATGTCGTTAAGGGTCACTTCATTTTTGACTGCAGCCAGCATATCGCTTGCACTTGTTATGGGAATAAGCTTTTTAACGGCAGGATAAGTCAAGCAGACCGGGCCCGAGATTAGCGTGACTTCTGCACCCGCCTCAAGCGCAGCATTCGCGATTGCAAAACCCATTTTTCCAGAACTTAAATTGATGATTCCGCGTACTGCGTCAATCGCCTCAAAAGTAGGGCCGGCCGTAATGAGGACCCGTTTTCCTTGCAACAATCTGGGCTGAAAGAAATTCTGTACAACCTCAAAAAGTTCGTGTGGCTCTAACATACGCCCCATTCCTGTTTCACCACAGGCCTGAATGCCATAAGCAGGGCCAAGAATAGTTATATTATCTTTTTTTAGCGTAGTCAGGTTACGCTGTGTTGCGGGATTTCCCAGCATTTGCTGATTCATGGCGGGTGCAATCATTAACGGACAATTACGAGCAAGGCATAGTGTTGAAAGCAGATCATCCGCTAAACCATGCGCAATTTTTGCGATGAAATCAGCGCTTGCGGGCGCGACTAAAATGGCATCGACAGCACGCGATAGATCGATATGCGCCATGCTGTTATTAACACTATCATCCCAAAGTTGTGTGTATACCGGTTTGCTGGTTAATGCTTGTAAAGTGGTTGGTCCTAAAAAATGACGAGCTGACTCAGTCATAACAGTTTGTACTTCAATGCCGCCTTGTACGAGTAGGCGTGCGAGTTCAGCAACCTTATATGCTGCGATACCGCCAGTTATTCCAAGTAACAAACGTCTACTATTCCGAAAATTTATGGCTGCCATAGATGCGCGCTTATTAGCTAAAAACGTGAAATAAAAGATTTAGGTTATGCCAAAACAGATAATATTGATGAACATAATCAATTTACTGGATTGTTACAAAAAATAGCCGTTAATTTGAATATGATGATTTTTTACATGATTCATTAAATAATGGCAATTACAGATTGGCCTGAGTCGGAGCGTCCGCGTGAGAAACTTCTAAGAAAAGGGGCAAGAAGCCTTTCAGATGCTGAGCTATTAGCTATTTTCTTGCGTACCGGTATTGCAGGTAAAAGTGCTGTGGATCTCGCCAGAGAGTTATTAAAGCATTTTGGAGGTCTGACAGAATTATTTCTCGCCGACCAAGACACATTTTGTCAATTACCCGGCATAGGAGTAGCCAAGTATACACAGTTACAGGCTGTTCTGGAAATGGCGCAGCGCGCACTCGGAGAAGAACTGAAAAGTGGTGATGTCATGGATTCACCTCAATCAGTACGCGATTACTTACGCCTTAAACTGGTTGGCAAGGAGCACGAGATTTTTGTCGGTATTTTCCTAGATGCTAGAAACCGCACCATTGCTACTGAGGAATTATTTACGGGTACACTGACTCAGGCTAGTGTTTATCCACGTGAAATAGTCAAGCGCGCATTATATCATAATGCGGCAGCCATGATTTTTGCTCATAATCATCCATCTGGCGTCGCAGAGCCAAGCAAGGCCGATGAAATTCTGACTCAATCCCTGAAACAAGCACTCGCACTTGTAGATATAAAGGTGCTGGATCACTTCATTATTGGTGATAGAGACACGCTTTCGTTTGCTGAACATGGCCTGATTTGAATTGAAGAATCCATTCAAATCAGGATATAATCGCTAGTTTTATAAACCTAGGAGTGCGTAAACATGGCGCGAGTATGTGAAGTGACTGGTAAGAAACCTATGACTGGTCATCATGTTTCCCATGCAAACAACAAAACAAAACGTCGTTTCCTACCAAATTTACAGCATCGTCGATTCTGGGTGGAAAGTGAGAAACGATGGATTAGCTTACGCTTAACCAATGCAGCATTGCGTACTATCGATAAAAATGGGATTGATGCTGTACTTGCCAAAATGCGTTCGCGTGGGGTGAGCGTTTAGCATATAAGGCAAAGATTTTACTTTAAATAGGATGGGAATGTAGTTATGCGTGAAAAAATCAAACTTGAATCTTCAGCAGGGACTGGCCATTTTTATACAACAACTAAAAACAAGCGCGCTAAGCCGGAGAAAATTGAGATCATGAAATATGATCCAGTAGTAAGAAAGCATGTCAAATATAAAGAAACGAAATTAAAATAGCGAAAAAATATTAAGTAACACTCTACTATTTTGGCCTAATTCATAAACGAAAGCTATTTTTCTACTCTGCCAAGAGTGTAATCAAAGACCATAAACCAGCATCGTTGAATGGATTCCTTTTGTCTCTTGGCGAGGGGAATCTGCGAGGCATAAATAACCTAAAATAGACTATGTCGTCTTTAAAATAATACTAGCCTCGCGAGCTATCTTCCATCGCTCATCTTGAAGATCTATGGGGGTTTTCCGTTACCTTTTTTGCATCTATATTTCTATATAGAAGCAGCGATTAATAAAAAAATCTCGTGTGGGGAAGAATTTACTCAGACTGAGCTAACTCAGTATGAGTTGGTATTGGACTGACAGCAAAGTAGCGTTTAATCCCAATGGTAATAGCATTAGCCATCTTATCCTGATACGCTTGACTTCTTAGCTTTTCTTCTTCAGTTGGATTACTAATGAATGCGGTTTCTACCAAGATAGATGGAATGTCGGGTGATTTGAGAACAGCAAATCCTGCTTGTTCTATATTCCTCTTATGTAAATGATTTATGTTGCCAATTGCTGATAGTACGTTACCGGCGAGCTTAATGCTGTCGTTAATAGTCGCATTTAATGATAAATCTATTAAAGTCTTTTTAAGATAATGATCTTTGTTATCAAGCTTAACCCCCCCGATTAAATCGGATTCATTTTCTTTTTTTGCTAGCCAACTTGCTGTCGTGGAAGTTGCGCCATTTTCCGACAATGCATATACAGAAGAGCCACGTGCCTGAAGCCTGGGAACAGCATCTGCATGAATAGATATAAACAAATCGGCATTTGCCTTGCGTGCTTTTGTGCGCCTTACTTCAAGAGGTAAGAAATAATCATCATCACGAATTAATACAGCACGTATATTGGGTTCTTTGTCTATTCTAGCTTTGAGCCTTTTTGCGATGGCCAGGGTTACATCTTTTTCGTGGGTCCCGCTGGGCCCAATTGCGCCAGGATCTTTTCCTCCATGTCCTGCATCAATTGCAACGATGTGAGTTTTTGATGACTTATTGGTGGGCTTACGATCAAAAGTTGTTAGCAATTCTCCTGACTGCTTGTGACTGCCGCTTTTCGTGGGTGCCCTGCTTTCAAATTCTTGCACAAGCGCCATTAATGGATCTTCCTTTTTATGGGATATAGTAGTCTGTTCAGGAGGGTAGATATCCAATACGAGGCGGTGGCCAAATCCATCCATTGGCTCGAGGGTAAACATCCGAGGCACAGCATTGCTTTTTAGTCCTAAAACAAGGCGTACCCCATGTGGTGTAAGGCGTTCTATATGCGCCGCACGAATGAAGGGATCTTTGGTATTAACTTTCCCTGGCAGGCTTTTAAGTGCTGGGGTTAGTGCAACTCCCTCGAAATTCATAATGATTTTTCGAGGATTATCTAGGGTGTCGAGAGTATAGTTGATTGGTATATTAGATTCGAGTGTTAGCCGAGTATATTCTGGGCCTGCCCAGAGACGCGTAGATGTAATCTGTGTACTTGCGATGACACTATTGCTGAATAAGGAAATGAGTATGGAGATTAATGAGAAAAAAGCCAGAAATAGAGTCTGATAGTTCTTAGCTGCAATGATGTTTAAAGTAACCTCATGTTTTACCAGTATTTTAAGCATTTTTTTCCTGTCCTTGTTCCGGCTTGAATCTTGATTTTTCGACCTAACTCATTGAACCGAAAAAGAATCTTTATATCTGCATCTGGCAATAGTTTGTCAGCTTTTTCTGGCCATTCGATCAGGCAAATTGTTTCTGCATTAAAGTAATCACGAAAACCCGCTTCCTCCCATTCAATGGGATCATTGAAACGATAAAAATCAAAGTGATACAAGTATAACCCAGAAAATTTATAGATCTCAACCAGATTATATGTTGGGCTTTTCACTTTTCCTTGATATCCCATCGCACGCAAAATGCCGCGAGTTAATGTGGTTTTCCCTGCACCTAGATCACCATTGAGAAAAACAATTAAGCCAGGATGCAAGATGTTCGCAATTTTCTTACCCAGCGCTAGCGTTGCTGTTTCATCAGCAAGCTGTAAAATGAGAGGTTGCTCTGCGCAAGAGTCAAAAAGAAAAGGATTATGCAAGAAGAGATCTCCATAAATTCATCACTAGATGTTGTCCTGTTAAAACAATCTATCAAGAATTGGGGTAAACAGCTTGGTTTTCAAGATATCCGTATCGCTGATGCTAATGCTGACATGTCTTTAGTTGAAGCAGGACTATCCGCCTGGCTGGATAAAGGCTTTCATGGTGACATGGATTATATGGCAAAACATGGTACTAAACGTACTCGCCCTGCAGAGCTTGTACCTGGGGTATTGCGAGTGATTTCCGTGCGAATGAATTATACACCACCAGCAGCAAAGGAAAGTTGGAGTATTATCCATGATAGTAATAAGGCATTTATTTCACGCTATGCAGTTGGGCGCGATTACCATAAAGTACTGCGTGCGCGACTGCAGAAACTGGCAGACAATATTTCCGAGAAGATAGGCCATTTTAACTATCGTGTTTTTACCGATAGCGCGCCTGTCATGGAAGTAGAGTGGGCAAAAGAATCTGGCCTTGGATGGCGTGGCAAGCATACTTTACTGTTATCCAGAGAAGCAGGCTCATACTTTTTTCTTGGGGAAATGTATACTGATTTGCCGCTACCTGTAGATGATCCCATCGGGAGTTATTGCGGAAGCTGTACTCGATGTATTGATATCTGTCCTACTCAGGCAATTATTGGGCCTTACCAATTGGATGCCAGACGATGTATTTCTTATCTTACTATTGAGCTGAAGGGCAGCATTCCTGAAGTTTTGCGGCCTCTGATCGGTAATCGAGTTTATGGTTGTGATGATTGCCAATTGATCTGCCCTTGGAACAAATTTGCCAAAGTAACACAAGAAGCCGATTTTGCCGTACGTAATGGATTGGATGACGTATCGCTAGTGGAATTGTTTTGCTGGAGTAAGGAAGAGTTCGAATTAAAGCTTGCAGGTAGCCCTATACGCCGAATCGGTTATGAGCAATGGTTGCGTAATCTTGCAGTTGGTTTGGGTAATGCTCCTTCATCTCCAGCGATCATTGAGGCGCTGCAAGCACGCAGCAATGATCCTTCATTATTGGTACGCGAGCATGTGCAATGGGCGCTGCAGCAACATGATAAATAGTTTGTTGCGCTTCCATTGATATTCGTTATAAAAATATTGTAACTGGAAGATTCTTCCAGAATCACCAAGCGTGGACGATTCTGGAAAAATTCGATTTATCCTAGCGCATGCGCCAAGCAGTATAAGTCGTTTCCCTGTTGAAATCATCCCAGATATAGGCGGGATTTACTATGGGGGTAGTTGGAACCAGAAAAGTGGCGATATCGAGTGCTCCGGTTAAGGACCGGCCTAGTGTATGGACAATACCAATAAAGAATCCAGCGGTCATGCCATAGGTAGCCCCTTTATTACGACCGGTAATCATCATGGTTTTTGGAATTTCTACCACTCCAGTCACTGCGTTGGCCACACCATTCGCTAGTTTTTCTCCAACTTTAATGGGGTAATCAGTTGCCATTGCTATAGTTGGGAAAAAGAAAGCTAGTGAGAGTAGCACTAACAGCGATGCGATCGATTTTTTCATTAAGTTCTCCTAAATCAGAATAATACAATAAGTGCATCTACTCAATTCGGGTGTACTGCTCAAGTAACACCATCAAACATGACAATATCACAAGTTATCGTCATTTCTTAAATTAGTTGTTATTGCTTGAATCGTAGATTTCAATTATCGCCAATCTGATTAGCTAATCCGCGCTTCCTTTATTATTTTTTCCCATGTGTCGCGCAAGGTAACAGCCCGATTAAATATCGGTTTTCCTGGTTTTGTGTCGATGCGATCTGCTACGAAGTAGCCATGACGTTCAAATTGGAATCGTTGTTCAGCTTGTGTATCAAGAAGAGAAGGTTCGAGATAAGCGGCTATGATTTGTTTTGAATGCGGATTCAAGTGGGATTTAAAGTCTTTGTTACCCGTGTCGGGATAGGGATGGTTAAACAAGCGATCGTATATTCTTATTTCTGCTGGTTGGGCATGTCTGGCAGATAGCCAATGAATATTTCCCTTGACCTTGCGTGTGTCGGCGCCAGCGGTGCCACTTTTGGTAGCAGGATCGTAAATACAGTGGATTTCTTCTATTTCACCGTGATCGTTCTTCACAACAGAGACACATTTTATGATGTAAGCATAGCGCAAACGAACTTCTGCACCGGGCGAGAGGCGGAAATAGCCTTTGCTGGGAATTTCCATAAAATCGTCCTGCTCGATATAAACAGTTTTAGTAAGGGGTAACATTCGTTTTCCCCACTCTGGTTTTTGCGGATGATTAGGCGCATAACATTCTTCTTCCTGATCTTCAGGAAAATTATCGATCACAAGCTTTAAGGGTTTTAATACTGCAATCCGCCGTAAAGCATGCTCATTGAGATCTTCTCTCAGGCAATCTTCCAAAATAGTCATGTCTATCCACGAATCTGCTTTGCTGATACCGATGCGCTCAGTAAATAGGCGAATGGATTCGGGGGTGTATCCACGACGACGTACGCCTGCCAGGGTATTCATGCGCGGATCATCCCAGCCATCTACAAAATGACCTTCTACTAATTCAATCAATTTGCGTTTGCTCATCACGCAATAAGTGAGATTTAATCGAGCAAACTCGATTTGCTGTGGATGACAGGGAATTTGGCCATCTAATTGATCTAGCACCCAATCATACAGTGGCCGGTGGTCTTCAAATTCTAAGGTACACAGAGAATGGGTAATGCGCTCAAGTGCATCCGATATGCAGTGTGTAAAATCATACATCGGATAGATGCACCACTTATCGCCTGTACGCTGATGATGAATATGGCGAATACGATAAATGACTGGATCGCGCATATTGATATTGGGAGAGGCCATGTCAATCTTGGCGCGTAATACATGGGTACCATCTGGAAATTCGCCAGCGCGCATGCGCCGGAACAAGTCCAGGTTTTCTGCTGCGGAGCGATCGCGGTAGGGACTGTTTTCACCGGGCTGATTCAAGGTGCCGCGTAATTGACGAATTTCATCGGCGGACAGGCTATCCACATACGCTTTTCCTTCTTTTATCAGATATTCAGCAAACTCATATAATTTCTCAAAGTAATCAGATGCATAGTAAATATGCGTCCCCCACTCAAAACCTAACCACTTGACTGAGTCACAGATGGCATCTACGTATTCTTGCGCTTCTTTTTCTGGATTAGTATCGTCAAAACGTAGGTGGCATATACCGCCATAATCGCGTGCAAGACCGAAATTGAGGCAGATGCTTTTAGCATGACCGATGTGTAGGTGGCCATTGGGTTCGGGTGGAAAACGTGTTTCTACTCGCCCATGCCATTTACCTGTACGGTTATCCTCATCAATAATGTTGCGAATGAAATTTGAAGAAATAGGTAATGTACTCACAAATTTGTCTTTCTAATTGGGTTGGGAATGCGATCATCAAAACAACTATAATACAGCTAGCAATATTATAGAGTGTGTTTTGCCAGCCAAGACCAGAATAAATAAATGAAGTAAATGCAGCGCGAAATACATAAAAAGCCCCGAACCTAATATTTATTAAGCAAATTAAATTTTTATGACTCAAGAAACTCAATCTGCTATTTCCCAAGACGAGAACCATATCATTGCAGAACGGCGTACTAAGCTGACCGAGCTACGCAAAATCCGTAATGCTTTTCCCAACGACTTTCGTCGCGATAGCCTGGCTTCAGAATTACACCATCACTATAACTCGTTTACCAAAGAAGTGTTGGAGACAGAACAGGTTGTCGTAAAGGTTGCGGGACGTATGATGTTCAAGCGCATCATGGGTAAAGCAAGCTTTGCCACCATTCAGGATATGAGTGGGCGCATCCAGCTTTATGTATCCAATGACCATACCGGTCAAGCTGTTCATGAAGCTTTCAAGCATTATGATCTGGGCGATATTTTGGGTGCTGAGGGTATTTTATTCAAAACCAAAACTGGCGAGTTGTCCGTGCGAGTGAGCCATTTGCAGTTACTGACGAAATCCTTGCGGCCGCTTCCGGAAAAATTTCATGGCTTAGCTGATCAAGAGCAGAAATACCGCCAGCGTTATCTCGATTTAATTACCAATGAAGATGCCCGCAGGGTTTTTTCCATACGTTCCAAGGTGATTCAGGCTATTCGCGAGTTTTTTGTGGCGAGGAATTATCTCGAAGTAGAAACGCCCATGATGCATACAATTCCGGGTGGCGCAACGGCGCGACCTTTTACTACGCATCATAACGCACTGGATATGGCGCTCTACCTGCGCATCGCACCTGAACTCTACTTGAAACGATTGGTGGTCGGAGGAATGGAGAAAGTTTTTGAAATTAATAGGAATTTCAGGAATGAGGGGATTTCTACCCGGCACAATCCTGAATTCACCATGCTAGAATTTTATGAAGCCTATCAGGATTATGCTTACCTGATGGATTTCACTGAAGCCATGCTACGAGAAGTCGCGATAAAAGTGCTGGGAACGACCCAAATCACCTACCAGGAGCGTCAGATCGATTTATCACAATCGTTTGCAAGAATGACTATTATGCAGGCTATTCAAAGGCATTACCCAGAATATACGACTGCACAGCTTAATGATCGCAATTTTCTGATAAGTAAACTGCAGGAACTGAGTATTGCGTATAACGCAGGGGATGGGATAGGTGGATTGCAGCTTTCCCTATTTGATGAAACGACTGAGCATCTATTATTCCAACCAACTTTCATTGTTGATTATCCGGCAGAAGTATCACCTTTAGCGCGCCGGAATGATCATAATCCAGAAATCACAGATCGTTTTGAGCTTTATATCGCCGGACGTGAAATTGCAAATGGTTTCTCAGAATTGAATGATCCAGAAGATCAGGCAGCGCGTTTTCTGGAGCAGGCTAAAGCTAAGGAAGCGGGCGATGCAGAGGCCATGCATTATGATGCTGATTACATTCGTGCACTGGAATATGGCCTACCTCCAACAGCAGGAGAGGGGATTGGTATCGATAGGTTGATCATGTTACTCACAGATAGTCCCAGTATTCGTGATGTCATCCTGTTTCCTCAATTACGGCAAGAGCAGGAAGAGTGAGTGTTATGTTCTTCTCAGGGTAACAGATGCAACAAGGAGACTTTGTCCAAGTTTTGCATATAGGAGGCTAATATATGGCTGTCGACATGAAATGACGGCGATGGCTATTTAAATATAAATACGAGCTTTCAGACCACGGAAGATTTCTAGTTTAATGACAAAGCCTTGCTGGCAACTGTTAGCTGGCAGGGTAGTTGCGATCGCAATCTTCCGAGTACCGGACCATTTGCAGTTCGTATCTGTGAAGACGATGGAACAAGAAATTCGACAATCGGTTTTCTGCAGCCCAGAGTGCACTGACTCGAGAACCAGGGTGAGAGCGGTATAAACTGATATCGTGAAGTTAATGATAATGATTGGAAACTAGATAGTTGACCCTGAAACACTTCAGAAATTAGTATAGATATTGGCATTAAGGGATACTCAAAGGGTATGAAATTCACCAGAATTGAGTGAGTTAACCCCTCATTTCTGGTGAATTAATGAAGTCAAAGAAGCAAGAATACACCCTCTGCGACGATCTTTTTCGGATGAGACTGGAGCAGATGTTAGACCAGCGCCACGAGCGGTATCGCCTGGCAGGGAAAATTGATTGGTCAATGGTAGAAGAGCGGTTTGAACGGCTGTATTCCGATGAAGGCCGCCCAGCTATTCCGATCCGCCTGATGGTAGGGCTGCACTACCTGAAGCACACTTTCAATGAATCGGATGAAACGGTGGTGAAACGCTGGCCGGCTCACCGTCATGCACTTGCAAGCTTCGCAATAGGGCTTCGATTTCCCAGTCACACTCGGCCAACTGTAAGCCGATGAAGTCGAACATGGCGAGCGCCTGCTTAAGTGCAATCAGGTGTTCGGTGCGCCAGTTGCCTTGCAGGCTTTTGGCAATCTCATCCTCGCTGGCGCGGATGCGCATGTTTCTCATCGCAGCCAATACTTGTCCATCTCGCTCGCCAGCAACGAAGGTGCGCAGAATTTTCTGCCCTGTTTCTCCCGCGACGTCGGAGATGACGTTGGCGAGTTGGATATTCATCTGCGTAAGTGCTTTTTGCATATGCTGCACATGACGTCCTTGAGTTTTCAGGAGCATTCCTCGCTGACGCTACACATCGAATTTACGGCCCGAGACGCTCTTGACGTGGCGTGCGTTGACTAACAGCACGGTGAAGCCGCGTGACTCCAGCAACTCGAACAAGGGAATTCAGTACACACCAGTGGATTCCATAGAAACTGTATCAACGCCGCAGGCGTCGAGCCAGTCAGCCAAGGCATTAAGATCATCCGTGAAGCTCGGAAACTCTCGTACCGGTTCATCATCCCGGTCGGGTTACTCAGCAAACAAAGTGAGAGGCGCTCTGCCAATGTCGATAACGTCACCCATGACCACGCTATTCTGCGGGCACTATGCACCATTGCTATATCGGTCCTCTGCAGCGCCACATCTCACTTTGCCATAATCTAGCTACTTTGTGTTTCTTCGGCACGATTTGCGGCATCCGGCCGATTACTTCGCTATTATCTCAAAGATAATTCCATTTTCATGACGCCCGGTTTTTCCTCTTGGGGAACTGAAATACAAGCGTGATCCATCTGGACTGAAAGCCAGTCCTGCTATTTCGGAGCGGTCATGACCGACAAGCTGGAGCAAAGGTCTGATTGTTCCGTCGGATAGAATAACAATCTGCATATCTCCGTTATCCTCAGCGACAAGTAACTCGCCCGCAGTATTAGTAATAATATTGTCAACACCCGTCAGTATGGGTGAAGCATAGCGTGCTGCGTCGTAAATAATATCAAGGTGGTTATGATGGGTATCATACGCCCATACCTTGTCATCCCCTTTGGTTGTGAAGTATATGATTCCCTGGTGATACCAGATTCCTTCACCGCCATTAAAATGACTGCTTTGCTTGACTTGTTTGCGTGTGACGATAGTTGCTGCATCCGGGTCAGGCAGGCGATGCCAGCGTATTGTTTTCTGCCGATCACCTAGGATTTCTGCCACTTCAAGAAAGCCATCTTCCAGATCAGGGTGACCTGCTGCATTAAGTGAATTGGGGGTATAACGATACAGACAACCATCAGGCTCATCTTCGGTGAGGTAAAGTCGTTTGTTTTTTGTATCGACGGCCACGGCTTCATGTTTGAAACATCCGAGTGCTTTTCTGACTTGAGCTGGTTTTTTTCCAAAGGGATCGCACTCCCAGACACGACCCCGTTCGGTTTCTTCACACGACAACCATGTTTGCCAAGGAGTGGAGCCACCTGCGCAATTAAGATTAGTATTCTTCAGAATAGGATAGGTATCGATCAGTTCTCCTTCATGATCGAAGCGAAGCGCCCCCACCCCTCCAGCGTTATTTTTCATTTCGCTATTGGATACATAAATCCAGCCATCTTCATCAGTAGCAAAGGTAGCACCGCCATCAGGTGCCGCGTGCCAAATATAACCAAACAGGTTTTGTCCTGAATAGGCAACGATTCGAGAGGTATAGCCTTTGGGCAGACGAACTCCGTTCATATCAGGTGCCTGAAGGGAGCCAATTGAGGTGAGGTTTGACATGGCTGCTTTACTGGCGCTGAGAACTAGCAGATTATGGGACAGAGCAGCGCCTAACCCTATGCAGCCATATCGGAGCAGTCTACGACGCTGGAAATCGACAGGGCTATTTTCCATGAGAAATCCTGTTTAATCCATTTCAAAAATAGTGATGGGAGACTGACTCTGTTGCACAAGCTGAACAAATGGAATGGATGGATCAGGATTTTTGATTAACTGATCAAGTAGCTGCCTTTTGGCTATACCGGTAACGACGAGGACAATATGGCGGCTGCGGGCCAGCGCTTGCAGTGTCAGGCTGATGCGCAGGCTGGGCGCGATCGGTGGCTCGACCGCCTGGCATAAATACTGCGTAACTTGATTAGGTGCTGCGCCCGGGAACAAGGATGCAATATGCCCATCTTCTCCCAACCCCAGTACCGTTAGACTGAACGGCCAAGGTAGTTGGGAAAGTCGTTCATGAACCGTAGCCAATGCCTGAGATGGGTGGGAATGCATTGTCTTCAATCCAATAAAGTGCGCTTTCTCCGCCATCTCTTTTAAAAAGCAGTTACGTACGAGCCGTTCATTGGAGGCATCTGCCTGGGTTTCCACCCAACGTTCATCGCTCAATGTAATGTAGATATTTTCCCATGGTAATGTTTGGCGGCTTAGTGCTGGCAGGTAGTCACGCGGGGTTTGTCCACCCGGCACGACCAAACTGGCTGTATTGTTTCGCATCAGCGTATTGCGCAGAATCGAAGCAGCAAAATCAGCGAAAGCAGCAGCTAAAGTATGCATGCTTTCATAGGAGCGACGCTCAATCATGTCGTCAGCGAGCATAAATCAGGAACTATCTTGACATGCTCGGGAAAGGGATTCTCGTCACCTGGCCGAACGCGGCCCAGGAACGCGGTTCTGTTCAGGGTCGCGCCATGATAGTCAGCCATGGCATCGCCAATCATCAGGACTCGCGCGGGAATGAGCGCATAGCTCGCCAATATATCGGCAATCAATGTCTGTTTGGATAGCGGAGAGCCACGCACCTCAGTAAAGTAGTGCGATAGGCCACGGCGTTTAACGATTGTTCTCAGTTCATTTTCTGGTGTGCCAGAAGCGACAAACAAAGGAATTCTTGCGGCTGCTTTTTGAAGCAACATTTCAGCGCCTGCTACAGCCTGGCTTGCGATGACGGCTTCAATGACAAGCTCAGAAAAATGCTGATCAAGCATATGCTCTTCTGCTATTGTCAGGGGGGGCTTGCTCAACAAATGCTGCTGAAAATAACGGAACTTCTGGTAACGGGACATGCCTCCATTTTGTCGATGATAACGCACGACTTCCGTCACGATATGCTCACCATAGGAACGGTACAGTTCGGCAAAAGCCTGGGTCTTGATATCGCCGGATTCGACGATGACTCCATCGAAATCAAAAATAATCGCTTGCCAATCTTTAGTATCCATAGTCAGGCTCTATTGTCAGAGGTGGAAGGTGTGGCGTCGTCATCTTCCTCTGCATGATGGATGTACTGGTGAATTTCTCTCAGACAATCAAGTAACCCCTGACCCAGATCGACGTGCTCATTGAGCACCAATTTGCGGCCGATGCGCGGCTGAAATGCATAAGGAGTGATCTCATAATGGTGTATGATGTTAGCATCCTCAAAATGCAATTCCACCGACCATGGCATAATTTCCGAGATCATGGTCATCACATCCCGAATACGCAGTTTTTCCTGGCCCGTCAGGATCAAGTGCCGGTTGGCAAATTCTGGGGCCAGTACTTGCACGCTCATACGTGCGGCATCTTCGACGTGAATGTATTCGCGGATGGCATTGCCGCTGCCATGGTAAGTAATAGTATGTTTTTGAATAGCTTCATGCAGCATTCGATAAATCCCATTACGCAGATCAGCGCGCCGACCATACAGTGAGCCGTAACGCAGAATGGTATATTCCAATCCATAACGTTCATGATAGGTTTCGGTGAAGCGTTCAGCAGCCTGCTTACTGGCTCGGTAAAATGAGCCAGACTCAGAATAAACATACACGCTGCTGGCAAAGATGAAGCGGCGTGCGCCAGCTAAACGTGCTGCTTCCAGCACATGCATGTTTCCTAATACGTTAATGGTGGCCGTAGCCAGTGGCTTGTCATGGGCTTCGTCAATATCGGCGATGGCAGCAAAATTGTAGACAACCGAAGCACCTTGGGCCGCTTCGATGGCTTGGTTGATATCCATCATATCGCCAACGATCATTTCCTGATCAGGTCTTTGGTGAGGGGAGGGGGTGCGGTCAAACAGGCGAACCCGATAGCCTGCCTCCGACAGGGCATCGGCTACATGGCTACCCAGAAACCCACTGGCACCAAATACGACCGCAATTTCATCCGATGCTGATTTATTTTTCATCCATTAAACCTATGTTGACTAATTCTCGTAATAAATTATCCGCTGCTTCGATTTCCATGCGGTGGCGGGATTCTTTGGCAAGTGAACCGATATGCGACGTTAACGTGATATTGTCGCATTTGAGCAGCGGACCGTGATATGGTTCCTGTTCGAATGCATCGAGTGCTGCACCGCCTAAATGCCCTGAGGCTAGCGCGTCATAAAGGGCTATTTCATCAACCAAGCCTCCACGCGCAGTATTGATAACAATAGCGCCGGTTTTCATACGTGAAAAAGCATTTGCATTCAATAAATGATGTGTATCAGCAGAATAAGGTAAGTGAAGGCTGATAATATCTGCTTCTGTTAACAGTTGTTCCAGGGGCATGAAAGTGACATCTTGCAGGGTTTGTTGCAAAAAGGGATCATGTGCGATTACGGTTGCCTCAAAAGCCTGACATAGCCGTGCAACGCGTCGACCGATATGTCCCATGCCGATAATACCCACTGATTGAGCAGCGAGCAAATGCCCTTGCATACGCGGCCATTCGCCACTGCGCAGCATTCGATCTGTTTGACTTATCTGTCTGAGGGTAGTCAGCATCAGTCCGAGTGTCAGTTCGGCTACTGCCTGGGCAGGCGCCTCAGGGGTATTAGAAACGGCAATGTTGTGTCGTTTGGCGGCGGCCAAATCAACACTATCCAGTCCAGTTCCGCAACGCGAGATGACCTTGAGGCTGTGAGCAGATGCAAAAACACGTTCAGTAAGGGGTTCAATGCCTGCTAGCAGGCCGACCGTGTCTTGATCCAATAAGGTGATGATTTCTTCTTCACTGAGTTTTCGTTTGTGAGGATTGGTTATGACAGCTATCCCTGCTTTGATCAAGCGCTGAATAAACGGATTGTTATGAATATCAAATGAAGAAGTGGAGATAACGACTTTACTCATAGATGGGATTTTATGGTTTGCATATGATTGCGGCACAGCGTATCGAGAATGCGGATATCGAGGCTGTAACCCAGGAAATTGAAACCTGCGTTAATTCGGTGTTGCAGCGCGGACGGATCAGGCTCAATGACATGGATACCCCCGGGTTTGTGTAGGCGACGTCCCGCATCTAATATCTGCTCGATAGCATTTTGTACTTGCGGATGATCGAGTTCGCCTGGCCGCCCCATTGATCCAGACAAGTCATAAGGGCCAATGATATAAGCATCAACCCCTGGAACCGAAAGAATCGAATCGATCTGATGCACCGCATCTACATGCTCGATCATGACGATGATAACTGCATTATCTTTCAACCATTGCCGGTATTCGTGAAAGCGGGCGCCATAGCCTTGCGCACGTGCCAGTCCCACGCCACGTTTTCCTTCTGGAGGATAATAAACGGATTCTACTGCTGCCTGCGCATCTGCGGCGGATTTAATCATGGGCACCATGATGCCCGTTGCGCCTGCATCCATCACGCGCTTAATTTGATCTGGATGATTGGAGGTGAGCCTGACAATTGCGGGACAGTGCAGTCCATCGAGCACCTGCATAATTATCTGTACTTCGCTCAATTCCAGAACACTATGCTCCATATCCAGTACCAGCCAGTCAAAGCCGGCTGAAGCCATGATTTCGGCAATGGCGGGATGTCCGAGCGTGATCCATGAGCCTATAGTCAATTCCGAGCGTGCAAGCTTTTCTTTCAGTTGCATGAAAAATCCTTGAGAATCGTTAATAACTGGCAAGCAATGGATCTGATTCCATTAGTTTGGCGACACGTGCTAGATCTGCTTCCGTATCGACGGCCTGGCTGTTGAATTCAGTCTCTACCATCTTGACTCGGGAACCATGTTCCAGCAGTCGCAACATGTCGATTGACTCAAGTTGCTCCAGTGGAGTCGTCGGTAATTGGGCATAATCGAGCAGGGTGGTGCGTCTAAATGGAATGATGCAAACTTGTTTATAGGCAGAGGTTGAGGCAAAACCCGATTTGGCTAATGTAGGAATCGGCTGGCGCGACATATAGAGTGCATCCCCTCGTTGATTCATAACGACCTTGATGGTATTGACGTCATAGAAATCAGCTTCGTTTTCAATGCGCCGAACAAGGTTGACACAACCTAATTGTGGATCATCATGAAAAGGAGCAACTGCGGTGTCGATCATACGAGGGTGTGTCATGGGCTCATCGCCCTGTACCATCACGATGAGCTGTGCATCTGTGCCAGCGGCAGCTTCTGCGACGCGATCACTCGCGCGCTCATGCTTGTCTGAAGTCATGATGACCGGTGCACCAAAAGCTTCTGCAGCTTGTCGAATTTCTTCATCACAGGTAGCAATATAAGTAGCATTGAGTGCGTTACTCAAAGCCACGCGTTTATAAACATGTTCTAACATGGTTCGCCCAAGCAACTGAGCAATAGGTTTTCCCGGGAAGCGTGATGATCCCATACGTGCAGGGATGATTGCGATCGTTTTCATAACAAAAGAGTGATGGATAATGATCTATTTATAGGTGGTTAATAGGCAGGGCTGGTCGAATCTAGGTTATAAAACTATTTCGTTTGCCCAAAAGGGTTCATTGATGCCGTGCCGAATGCCCAGAAAAAATAAAGCAAGTTAACTGCTTTTTTGGTAAATAAGGAGCTGCGCGTGTAGAATTATTCACCCAAATTTTTCGCATAATTTCCATTGTCTAATTTGCTTTATTTCTAATCTGATTCATAAAACTATAGGCATACTGCTCATTTTAAATGCTGCTAATCATAACACAGGTATGAAAGCTCTCTTTTTTCTTCGTCATTATAACGACATTGATCATATTACTCCCGTCATCTCCAAGTGGATCGATTCGGGTCATAGCTGTGATGTGATTCTGATTGGCGCTACGCGGTTTCGCAATGATTTTCGTATTGCGTTTTTGAGTAAACTTGCAGGTGTCAGAGTCGCGCATATTCGTGAATTATTCTCACCTTTCCAATTTCTCAAGTGGCGATTGCAGATGTTATTGTTGACGGGCAATCTACGTCGCTTGTTTATTGGGCCTTTCATCCGCTTGTTAGCAGATATTTATGATGCTAAGCGGCGTGCGCCGTTGTGGCGAACTACTGCAGAATATTTACTATTGCGTAGCTTTGAGAGTGCCGACAAGGGAGTGGTCGCTTTTGACTGGATTGAAAGAAACTCTGTGATTGCTGTGGAATGGGTTGAAACTGTCATTGCCATGGCACGGGATAGGGGGTTAGGCACGGTTTCGTTGCCACACGGCGATAGCCCGCATGCCAATCAACTGATCCGCCGAGGGGAATGGCGTATTGGGCCCGATCCTCTATTCTCAACGGCACAGATCTTCGATAAGCTGGTGGTTCCCAATGAACTTTGCGCTAAACGCTTTCGACCTTTTCTGGAGGAACGTTCGATCGCCATATTGGGTTCACCACGCTATTGTGAGGAATGGTTAGCCAAACTGGCCAAGCTGATGCCGCCTTCACCCTTAACGCGTGCGGATAGTCGCCTCAAGATAGTCATGTTTCTGAGGAAGGCGAACTTCACAACATTCTGGGAAGAAGTAAATGAAGTCGTGCATATGATTGCCGCGTTTCCAGGTGTGGAGCTCGCAATTAAACCTCACACGCGCAGCGGATGGAAGCAGTCTTTAACCAAAGACAGAGCCCTGAAGCAATTACCGAATGTAACCATCGCAGGAGATGATGTGCATTCTATTCATCTGATGAACTGGGCGGATATTTGTATTGATCTGGCTACCTCGGTGGTATTTGAAGCGGTCAGACTTAAGAAACCAGTATTGGCTGCGGATTATCTGCATGCTGGTCGTTCTGCCATTGCCGTCTATATGCCCGAAACTGAGCTGCGCTGCCGTGATGATGTATATGAAAAAATAGATAAATTTCTTTCAGAGGGTTGTCATGATTTTTATATTGAGGAACACCGCCAATGCTTCTTGAGAGAAATGCTCGATGTATCTGGACCAGATGTATTGCCGCGTTACGTAGCGTTGCTCGAGACAGCTGCGGGGGTATGACTGAAGTGATTAGTAGGATTTTTTTGATGGGGTGAATGTGCTTATGCGATCCTTATGGACTGCAATAAAATATATTTTTTCGGTTAATTTTCTGAAAAACCTGGTAGTGGCTGCTTACTGGGTTAAAGGCGGCTATACCCGTACAAGCGTCAGAGGGCAGTCCATTCTGATCGCAGTAGATCACTGGCGGGTTCTTAAACGGGCAAAGACTTATAATATAAAAGAACCTGATACCTTGGACTGGCTCGATGGTTTTGAACCAGGGTCGTGTTATTTCGATATCGGTGCCAATATAGGCCAGTATTCGCTTTATCCTGCCAAAAAATATGATCGTCAAGTTGAGATATATGCATTCGAGCCACAAAGCAATAATTATTATGCGCTTAATAAAAATATCTTTTATAACAACCTTAAAGATCACATTATTGCCTATTGTATTGCAGTGTCAGGCAAGAGCGAATTTTCCAAATTGTATGTGCCCAAATTTATTCCCGGTGGAAATCGTTCTCAATTTGGAGAGGAGTCCCTTGATGCCATGAAGGTGCCTGCTTCACATGTTCAAGGCATGTTCGGTGTTACATTGGATGATTTATGCGAAAAGTGGGGATTTCCTTATCCAAACTATATGAAGATTGACGTCGATGGGATAGAAATATCTATCCTTAAGGCGGCAGAGAAAGTATTAAATCACCCCAATCTTAAATCAGTGATCATTGAACTGGGTACACCTGCAGAGCAACAAGAAGCGGTCACAATCATGAAACAGGCAGGGCTAGAGTTGAAACAGAAATCAACTAAAAACTGGGGTGAGACCTGTTTTATCTTTGAGAAAAAGAAAATTTCTTGAATCTCTTCTTAAAAATTCTATTAACTTGATTTGTGATCATGAAAGCCCTTTTTTTCCTTCGCCACTATAACGATATCGATCACATTACACCGGTTATTGCTAAATGGGTTGAACGTGGCCATATTTGCGATATTGTCATGATTGGTAAGAAGCGGTTCGATGGGGATTATCGCATCGAGTTTCTGAAAAAACTGGATGGTGTACGGTTTGCCCATCTTCAGGACTTATTATCATTTCCAGAATTTACGAAATGGCGCTTGCAAACGTTATTGCTGGTTAGAAGTTCATATAGTTCTTTTTTGGGCCCACTGGTTAAAGTATTGGCTCAAGTTTATAACGCTAAGCGACGTGAAGCGACTTGGTTGCGCACCGCTCGATATTTACTGGAAAGAAGCTTTTCAGATGTTGGGAAGGGGGTTGTCGTATTTGACTGGATCGAGAGGAATTCAGAAATCTGCGTCGAATGGGTAGAGATTCTGATTGGAATAGCGCGTAACCAAGGGCTTGGAGCCATATCGCTCCCGCACGGTGATAGTCCTCATGCTAGCCAATTGATACGACGTGGCGAATGGCAGCTAAAGCCAGATACGTCATTTTCAGCAGCGGGGATGTTTGATAAAGTCGTTGTGCCCAATGAGTTGTGTGCCAAGCGTTTTCGTCCTTTTATGGATGATCAGAAGCTCATTGTATTAGGTTCACCGCGATACAGTGAAGAGTGGTTGGCTAAATTAGCTACGCTTATGCCTTCTTCACCGTTGGTGCGCTCTGATAGTCAGCTCAAGGTTGTGATTTTCTTGAGAAAAGCCAATTTTACGACTTTCTGGGAAGAAGTGAGTGAAGTAGTGCAGATGATCGCAGCATTTCCAGGTGTAGAATTGGCGATTAAACCTCATACTCGCGGTGGCTGGAAACAATCTTTGACCAAAGACACTGCATTGCGGCGTTTGGCGAATGTAGTCATGATAGAAGATAACATTCATTCCGTGCATTTATTGCAGTGGGCTGACGTTATCATTGATCTGGCTACTTCGGTCGCATATGAAGCCATTAGAGCAGGCAAGCCTGTATTGGCTGCCGATTATTTGCATGCGGGTCGTTCTGCCGCAGCGATGTATATGCCAGAAACTGAGTTGCGTTGCCGTGATGATGTATATGAAAAAATTAATGAGTTTCTTACAAGCGGTTGCCAATCTTATTATGTCGAATTACATCGGCAACGGTTCATAAAGGAAATGCTGGATGTCTCAGGTGCTGAGGTATTATCTCATTATGTGGCATTGTTGGAATCACTGGCTGAAAGAAAATAAATCCTTTACGTTTTATTGATTAAGCTTGTGTCGCATTTTCAATTTCTTTGAGAAAGCCAATTTCCAAAGTATCGAAGTTTTATTCTCTGGAGAAGCTGATTTATTAATGACTGATATTGCAAATGCGTGAAAATAGAATCGGTTTTTTTTCTCTGGAAGGGAGAATGTATACGAACGGTTGGCGCGACCTCTTTGCAAGAGGCGCACTCATCTTCTTCTGTATGGCGCTATGGCAAAAGTGGTCGCTTTTTTATGCCTTCTTTGTTCTGGCAATTGCTTGGATAATTGATGGAGGATTCCAGAAATTCAGCGGACTGATGAAGGAGCCTTTGGTTCTGGGCATACTAATATTTTGTGGCGTAATGGCTCTGGGGTTATTCTGGGGCGACTATTCTGATGCGGCCCAGAATAAATGGAAAAAATATTTCATTCTTCTAACATTTATTCCTTTTCTTTCCTTGTTGAATAAAGAACGATTGCCATGGGTGATAGCGGCTTTTCTGACCGGATGCTTTGGTGTGCTATTAGCAGGTATCTACCAGTGGGCAATTTTAGGGGGGCAGGGGGTGCCGTTTTTTGAGCTCTCATACCTTGCTTTTTCAGCAATGTTGGGAGTTGGAATCATATTGATGGCTTTCATCGGGAGTACCTGCCGGGTAAGGGGGGTAGCAATATTATGTTGGTCTATTGCATTTTTATTGCTTTTTCTCCAGTTTAATCAGAGTGCAAGAGGGTTACTGTTAGCTACGGTATTGGCTCTTTTGCTTTTAATTTTTCTACGTTATCGATCGCAAGGGAAAGTATTTCTTGGTGTTTTAGCTTTAATAATGACTGCGATTCTCTTGTTTGCTATGAGTAGTAATGTTTTTCAGGAAAGATTAGAGCTCGTAGAAAGAGATCTGAATTCGATCTTGCAAGGCAACTATACAACTAGCTTGGGATATCGTCTCGCAATATGGGATGTTGGAATGCATGGCATCGCGGAGCGACCTTTTTTAGGGCACGGAACAGGCATGCCGGAAATATATTTTGAAAAGACCATACCAACCTACAAGAATGGGATATATAAAAATTTGCCGGAGTTTCAAAGAACTTCGCATTACCATAATGACTGGATTGAGATCGGTATGCATGTAGGGGGGCTAGGTATTTTTGCGCTAATCTTTCTGCTGTGGAGTTGGTTCCAAACATTAAAGACCCACAAATTGAGAGTGCTAGGGGCCGTATTGATTTGTTATATATTTCTGGCAGGATTGGCAGATACATTTCTGCTTTACAATAGGATACCGATCATACTGTTAATCGTCACGGCGATTGTGATTTGCTGGCAACGACCAATAACCGGAACACACAATCAGCTAAAAATATAAAAATACGCAGAGTGATCTAATTTTAGTTTAAATTTAGATTCTTTGTGCTTAAGGAAGGGGAGATGATGGCCAATATACAGCCTCCAACAGTTGAAAATCCAGAAATTTTGCTTCCGGTAAATCCTGCGATTGAAAAATATATGCGTAGCCTGGTAAGACAAACTGATCATCCGGTATTGATTGAAATGGAAGCCTTGGCACAACAGAAAAATTTTCCAATTGTTGATCGTTTGGTGGGAATTTCTTTGGAAGTACTGGCAAAAATGATTAGCGCTAAACGTGTGTTTGAGTTTGGAAGTGGTTATGGTTATTCTGCTTACTGGTTTGCTAGAGCAGTGGGCCCTGGGGGAGAGGTGATCTGTACTGATGGTAATGCTGATAATAAGGTGAAAGCAGAGCAATATCTATCTGCAGTCGGTTTATGGGATAGGATAGATTTCCAGGTTGGCTATGCTCAGGAAGTCTTCTTGCAGACTGAAGGTTTGTTTGATATCTGCTACAACGATGTCGACAAAGGTGAGTATCCTAAAGTATGGCAAATGGCAAAAGACCGAATTCGCCCGGGGGGGTTATATATAGCAGATAATGTGCTTTGGCATGGACGAGTTGCGGTAGAAAATTTTACTGACATTGTTTCGGGCTGGACAGAAGCAATCCTCACGCATAATCAGCTGATTTTCAATGATCCTGAGTTTGATGCTTTTATCAATCCAACGCGTGATGGTGTTATTGTGGCACGACGAAAAATGGCATAATAAAAAGTGTGAATAAAAGATCAAAGTGAAATCATTTGAAATCATTTGAAATCATTTGAAATCATTCTATAGTAATTAATTAACTTATTTAATTTTTTCAGAAGGGAGTGTTTATGGAAATTCATGTTTACGATACTTATGTGAAAGCTAAAGATGGGCATATCATGCATTTTGATGTATTTACTTCAGTAAGAGATGAGAAGAAGGCGATTGAATATGCTAAACAATGGCTAGCTTCGATCGGGGAAGGAGATGCAGTCGTTACTAGCAAGGAATGCAGATTCTGTCATAGCCAGGGTGCACCTGCTGATGTTATTGAGGCAATCAACAAAGATGGTTATTTCATATATAAAATGGAAGGCTGTAATTAATAAGGGCAGTGCGAAGGGGATAACCGATAATTTTTAGGATTTTTATATAATGAGACTGACTTTTATAAAGCGATTTACTTTTCTGATTACGCTCATAACGAGCGGATGGGCATATGCAGCTGATCCAAAAGTGATTGGTGAATTTAATGACTGGACTGCTTATGTCTATATGGAAGGTAATAACAAGGTTTGTTATATGGTTAGTAAGCCTAAAAAAGAAGAAGGAAGCTATACCAAGCGAGGTGATGTTTTCGTTCTTGTTACTCACCGGCCTGCAGAAAAAAGTAAAAATGTCTTTAGTTTTGTTGCTGGATATCCATTCAAACAAGGTAGCGAAGTAACGGTGGGTATAGGTAATCAGAATTTCAAGCTTTTTACTCAGAATGAAACAGCCTGGGCACCTGATGAAGCAACTGACAATAAAATAACCAATGCGATTCGTAATGGTAGTTCATTAGTTATCAAAGGGGTGTCTGTACGAGATACAGCAACGACGGATACTTTTGGATTAAAAGGGTCATCTTCTGCCTATGGCGCTATTTCTAAAGAATGTGGTATCAAATAAACATTACTCTAATTAATAAAATTTAGAGTAGTTATTATGTTCTTCTACTGAATTGCTGTTTACAAACAGAAAAAATAATATGAATGACAAAATAACTATTTATCAGAAACCTACTTGTAGTAAATGTAGAGCGGCGCTGACACTACTGAATGAGAGCGGAAAAGAGTTTGATAGCATCAATTATTACGAAAAACCTATGACAATAGAGTTGTTGCGCGAACTCACTCGTAAGTTGAATATGTCAGTACGTGATATTTTGCGTACAGACGAGCCTATGGCCCGTAGTACAGAGTCTGCAACTGATGAGGAATTGTTACAGTTGATGGTGGAGAATCCGGATCTGATTCAACGTCCTATTGTAGTGCGAGGTGATAGGGCGATATTAGGCCGACCGCCAGAGAATGTGAAAAAAATATTGGATTAATAAAGAATAATAGTTGTTTGTCAAATAAAAAAGGCGGTGAAAGCTTGGTGCCGCCTTTACAAATAACTGTAAGAAATAAAGTCTATGCTCCCGTAACGCTGGTTGCTCCGCTACGAGCAGGAAGCTTCTCGCGGATTCTCGCTGATTTACCAGAACGATCTCTCAAATAATAAAGTTTTGCACGACGCACATCACCGCGACGTTTGACTTCGATACCGGAAATCATCGGTGAATAAGTTTGAAAAGTACGCTCGACACCCTCTCCACTGGATATTTTGCGTACAATGAAAGATGAATTAAGGCCGCGATTACGTTTGGCGATGACAACACCTTCATAGGCCTGAATGCGCTTGCGATCACCTTCTACTACATTGACGTTGACTATAACTGTGTCGCCAGGGGAGAAATTCGGGATAACTTTACCAAGGCGTGCTATTTCTTCTCGCTCTAATTGTTCGATTAGATTCATTTTTTTCTCCTAGTATTTTTATGAGGTTAGTTTATTCTAAAATTTGGTGTTCGTTTGAATTCTTCTAATAATTCTTCTTCTTCCTTGGAGATACCTTGTTTGTATTTGAGTTCCAATAAATCAGGTCGTTTTAACCATGTTTTACCTAGAGATTGCTGCAACCGCCAGCGATCTATTTTTGCATGATCTCCTGAAAGTAAAATACTGGGTACGGAATCCCCGCGATATATTTCTGGTCGTGTATATTGAGGAAACTCTAGTAAGTGATTGGAAAATGAATCCTCCCTGGCAGAATTGGGGCTACCGAGTGCACCAGGAATTTGCCGCACTATGCTATCAACTAAAACCATTGCTGCCAGTTCTCCGCCTGAAATGATGTAGTTCCCAATGGAAATTTCTTCGTCTACCTGACGCATGATTATTCGCTCATCAATTCCTTCATAGCGGCCACAAAGTAATATCATTCCTTCTAATTTAGTTAATTGTAAAACTTTCTCATGATCAAGAAGCTTGCCTTGGGGGGAAAGATAGATTACTTTTGTTTCGTTTATTCCTTCTGATAGCTGCCTTATCTTGGCTTGAGTTATCGCCTCATCCAGAGGGGGGGCGAGCATTATCATACCTGGTCCGCCACCATAAGGACTGTCATCTACTGTGCGGTAGTTATCTCTCGCGAAACTGCGTGGATTCCAGGTATGCAATCGAAAAATTTCGTTCTTGCTTGCTCTACCTGTTATGCCATATTTTGTAATGGCATCAAACATTTCGGGAAATAGTGTGATGACATCGATTTCAAATGACAAGATTCTCGTTCCCTGTCAGTAGTCTAGCCCCCAATCAACTGTTATTTTGCGAGCTTCTAAATCTACATCGACAATAACCTGATCAATAAAAGGTATCAATCTCTCTTTCTGGTCTCCTCTCACAGATTGAACCTGCAATACATCGTTGGCTCCCGTTCTTAATAAACCAATAACATTTCCAAATTCTTCGTTCTGTAAATTAAACACACTTGTTCCTATTAAATCCGACCAGTAGTAACCATCTTTGCCATTCTCGGCTAGGTGTGGCAATTGGTCGCGAGGAACTGCAATTTGCATTCCTTTTAATTGTGTTGCCTGGGTTCGATCATGACATCCTTCAAATACAACGACCAATTTGTCATTATAAACATGGTATGACGCAATATTTATTGCGGACCAAGTATCATCACCTTTGCTTAGCCACCATACGGGATGAGCAAGTAGGCTTTCGATATGCTCAGTATAGTGCGATATCTTAACCCAGCCTAGAATGCCAAAAGGGCCTATAACGTGGCCCATAGGCACCATGCATTCAGTTGCGTATTGATTGATATTAGCTTTCTTGTGTAACTTTTTGTTGCGTGCCAAACTGCTTTACCAGTCTTGTTACAGTATTGGATAATTGAGCTCCTTTGGATTGCCAGTGCGTTAGCCGGTCCATCTGGATACGCAGTGCTTCTTCATCTCCAGTTGCTCGTGGATTATAAAAACCGACGCGTTCAATGAATCTGCCATCGCGCCTGCAACGAGAATCTGCAACTACCATATTAAAAAAAGGCCTTTTTTTGGCGCCGCCGCGCGCCAGTCGAATAATAACCATATTTTGATCGCGTATTAACAAATTGAACTTAAAAACATGCAATTCTATGGCAATTTTCTGTAGCTTAGCAAGTTATAAAAATAAAAAATGAAAAACTTATTTGATTAACATGGTCTGAGAGATGTATTTCTGTTTATTTTTCATTTTTGATCTTTGTAGAAGAAATTTAATAACAAGATTATTTAGAGGGAGTAGGCGTGCATACTAAAGATGATTTCCTGGTTAAACCTTCTCGATCTGACTTACTGGCGGAAGCAAATCGATGTGTTTCTTGCGGGCTTTGTCTGCCGCATTGTCCAACATATCGTTTAACATTGTCGGAAGCTGATTCTCCGCGAGGACGTATTGCCATGATCAGTGGAGCTGCAAGCCGGCGTATTCCAATGAATGCACGTTTCACTTTACATATAGATCGGTGTTTGACCTGTCGTGCTTGTGAGGTGGTTTGTCCCAATCATGTAGCCTATGGCCGGCTAATTGATGAGGCGCGCGTCATGATGACAATACCGCCATCAGGCTTAATGAAGGGGGCAGTAGCAAAAAAAAGAAACTGGTTCAGGAGCTTGTTAGAGAGAGTGTTTGTTGATAAATCAAAGCGTTTTGATGTTGTGCGTCCACTTATGTATTTATTCCAGAGAATTGGCTTGCAGGAGAAGTTACAGCAATTAAGTATTGTAAAAGGGACTAGACTTGGGCTGTTACTGTCAAAATTGCCATTGATTCACTTTCCTCTTCATAGGTGGCAAGAAACTTATCCAGCAATTGGAAGGGAGTGTGGAGAAGTGGCCTTATTCCTGGGTTGTGTAGCACGATTAGTCGATATCGAAACGAATATTTCAACAATTTATGTGCTTAACAACCTAGGTTATACAGTGCATGTACCCAACTCACAAACTTGTTGTGGAGCGTTGTACCAGCATAGCGGTCGAATAGCTGAAGCAGCAGATTTAATTCAGCGCAACAAGAAAGCATTCGCTGGTTTGAACATAAAAGCGATTATCAGTACAGCGTCCGGGTGTGGTGCGCATCTGACAGAGTTTTACTCTCAGTATCAGACAGAAAATTTTTCTGCCCCGATAGTTGATATCAACAAATTTCTGGTGGAACAGGATTGGAGCGAAGTCAAAATTACAGCTTTGCCAAAAAAAGTAGTTGTACATGATCCATGTAGTATGCGTAATGTATTGCGTGCTTCAAGTTACCCTTATCGACTGCTGGCGCATATTCCAGGTATTGAACTTATGGAACTTGCCGGAAATAACTTCTGTTGTGGTGCGGCGGGCACCTACTTTCTTGATCAGCCAGAAATCGCAGAATCATTACTGAGCGATAAAATGGCAGCATTAGACAGAGCAGAAGCGAACTATCTAGTGACATCAAATATTGGCTGTTTATTACATTTCACTAGTGGTTTAAGGGATCAAGAGAAAAAATTAGAGGCATTGCATCCGGTAACGTTGCTAGCTCGGCAAATAGGTATACAATGATAAAATAAATGGTTTACTTATACATTATTGGAATTGATGTCGTGCTGAATATAGATAAGTTCATTATTGGTTTTGATAACGCATTACGTACACTGATGGCGCCAGCCCAAACATTACGCGCTGTACCAGGAAAGAATCTGCCAGAAAATGAATTAACTGATGAGGAAAGAAAGGAATCATGCGCATTGATGCGCGTTGATCATGTTGGAGAAATATGTGCGCAGGCTCTTTATCAAGGGCAGGCGATGACCGCACGAAATCAAGAGGTTCAAAATGCATTGGTACAGGCTGCACGTGAGGAAACTGAGCATTTGGCCTGGACAGAACGTCGTATTGCTGAATTAGGTGGTCGTAAAAGCTTGCTTAACCCATTATGGTATGGAGGATCTTTTGCAATTGGCTTGGTGGCGGGAGTGCTCGGTGATAAATGGAGTCTCGGTTTTCTCGCGGAAACAGAGCATCAAGTCGAGGCGCATCTCGCAGAGCATTTGCAGCGGTTACCTCATCAGGATTTGAAAAGTCGCGCTATTGTTGCGCAAATGAAAATTGATGAAGCTTGTCATGCAACGATGGCAATATCACATGGCGGCATGGAGTTGCCATTACCGGTGAAACTGGCTATGAAAATGAGTTCAAAAGTTATGACACAAACGGCATACTGGGTTTGATGAGAAATGTTAGGAAGAAGTGGGAATTAATAATAGTTTTATGTTTCAGATTGATCATATAGTGTGATTTGCGATTTCGCATAAGTAGTAAAGAGGTCTTTATTATGAAAAATATCAACCTGACAGATCATTTTCTGATTGCTATGCCTAATATGGCCGATCCTTTTTTTGCTAAAACCCTTACTTATATTTGTGAGCACAATGAAGACGGGGCGGTAGGGCTCGTTATTAATCGCCCTACAGAATTTACTTTGGATAAATTATTTGAGCAACTTGGTATTCCCTTTGCTGACTCATTGCCAGCAGGGCGATCTGTAATGTTTGGGGGGCCAGTACAGATCGACAGTGGATTTGTGCTGCATCAGCCTGTGGGGAAATGGAAATCTACGTTAGCGGTCAACCAGACAGTAGGGTTGACGTCTTCTGTTGATATTTTAGAGGCTATTGCAAGTTGCGAGGGCCCTGAACAAATGCTGGTTGCATTGGGTTATTCAGGATGGGCACCTGGACAGATCGAGCAAGAATTGATCCAGAATGCCTGGCTAACTGTTCCGGCTTCTTCCGGTATTATTTTTGGAATGTCTTTTGAAGAAAAATTGTCTGCTGCAGCACGGTTGCTGGGAATCAATTTCTCTAATTTATCGAATGAAATCGGGCATGCATAACTCGGATAGCAGTATTCAAACGATATTAAGAATTGGTAGCTTCACACATAGATATGAAAATGGATCGGGAATTGTGGAAAGATTGCCAAGTGGTACAGTGCTGGCTTTTGATTTTGGAAAGAAGCGCATTGGGGTCGCAGTGGGAGAACAGGGGCTGCGGTTAGCCCACCCGCTTACCACCATTCATTGTGAGATGACCAAGCAACGCTTTGAAGCGGTTGCCAAGTTGATTGAAGCCTGGCAGCCCGTGTTACTGGTGGTTGGATTACCAACTCATGCTGACGGGATGGAGCATGAACTCACCCGATTAAGTCAACGATTTGCGCGACGTTTGGAAGGGCGTTTTGGGATTAAATCGGTCCTGGTAGATGAACGCTATACAACTATTACTGCCAGATCTGCACTGGGGGAATTGGGTATTAAAGGAAAGAAACAAAAAACCATGCTGGACCAGATTGCAGCACAACATATCCTGCAATCTTTTTTTGATTGTGACTATGCAACTACCTGATGCTGAGCAATTACTGGCTGATTTAACGGAACAGCTATGCCCTGATATTGATGAGACTGTTGTAATGATAGGCATCCATACGGGGGGTGTATGGGTGGCAAAACGATTGCATCAAGCATTGGGAATCAGTACACCGCTTGGTGTATTGGATATTTCTTTTTATCGGGATGATTACAGCAAGATTGGTCTGCATCCTCAAGTCAAGCCGTCAGATTTGCCCTTTGAGGTTGAAGGGAGTCGTATAATTTTAGTTGATGATGTGCTTTATACGGGAAGGACAATTCGAGCTGCCGTGAATGAGATATTTGATTACGGGCGGCCTGCCTGCATTCATTTGGTTACATTGATTGACCGGGGAGGTAGAGAGCTTCCTATTGCGGCTCAATATGTGGGGGCGGTATTGCCCTTGCCAGCAGATAAAATGCTGGAATTAAGACAGGAAACTGATGGCAAAATGAGTCTCGGCTTGCGCGAAATTTATCTTCCAGAAAAATGAACAGAAACCCGCAGCTCAACAAGCACGGTGAGTTACAACACTTGTTGACCACCGAAGGATTGCCTGTTTCCATTTTGCTGCATATTTTGGATACGGCGGAATCTTTTGCTGGTGTTACTGAGCGGGAAGTCAAAAAAATTCCATTGCTGCGTGGAAAATCAGTTTTCAATCTTTTTTTTGAATCCAGTACCCGAACCCGGACAACCTTTGAGATCGCTGCCAAGAGACTGTCAGCGGATGTGATTAATCTCAACATCGCAGTTTCTGCACAATCCAAGGGTGAGACGTTGCTGGATACAGTCAATAACCTTTCAGCCATGCATGCAGACATGTTTGTAGTTCGGCATTCGCAGAGTGGCGCGGCGCACATGATAGCGAGTCATGTGCACCCAGAGATTCATGTCATCAATGCTGGCGATGGGCGTCATGCTCATCCGACGCAAGCATTGTTGGACATGTTTACCATTCGCCGTTACAAAAAAGATTTTCATAACCTTCGGGTAGCGATCGTTGGGGATATTTTGCATTCAAGGGTGGCGCGCTCGCAAATCCACGCGCTGACTACGTTGGGCGTGCCCGAGGTTCGCGTCATTGCACCCAAGACTTTATTGCCTAGCAAGGTTGAGCGCCTGGGTGTGCATGTTTATCACGATATAGCTCGAGGATTGAAAGATATCGATGTATTGATAATGTTGCGCCTGCAAAATGAGCGTATGTTAGGAGCAAGCTTACCGAGCCCTGAAGAATATTTTAAATATTATGGGCTTACTCAGGAGAAATTATCGCTGGCCAAGCAGGATGCGATAGTCATGCATCCTGGGCCAATGAATCGCGGTGTCGAGATTGATTCGGCGGTAGCTGATGGGAAGCAGTCAGTCATTTTGCCGCAAGTGACATTTGGTATTGCGGTACGGATGGCGGTCATGTCGATTCTTGCCGGAAATTGATGAATTCCTTGAGCTGATATCTTGATTTCGGGCTATTCACGCATAACAGATTGCAGTTACCTATGAATATTAATATTCACATCAAAAATGGACGCCTTATTGATCCAAAAAATGGTATTGATACTGTCAGCGATCTTTATATTGTCAGGGGTAAAGTTGCTTCGCTAGGAGCTATTCCTGCGGGTTTCCAAGACTATCGGGTGATCGATGCTACTGGATTGATTGTGTGTCCAGGTTTGGTCGATTTGTCTGCGCGCTTACGTGAACCCGGGCTTGAATACAAAGCTACCTTGGAATCAGAATTGAAAGCAGCCGTGGCTGGGGGTGTCACTAGTCTAGCTTGCCCGCCTGATACCGATCCGCCGCTGGATGAACCGGGGTTGGTTGAAATGCTCAAGCATCGAACCAAGAGTCTAGATCAGGTGCATGTCTATCCGGTGGGGGCACTGACACAAAAGCTTAAAGGTGAGCGTTTAACGGAAATGGCTGAGTTGCGTGATGCGGGATGCGTTGCCTTCAGTCATGCCGATGCACCTCTAGTTAATTTGCATGTGTTGATGCAAGCGATGCAATATGCGTCGACTTTTGGTTTTAGTGTTTGGTTACGTCCCCAAGAAGTCAGTCTCGCTAACAATGGTGTGGCGCATGCTGGTGAGATTGCAACCCGACTCGGCTTACCGCCCATTCCGGTTTGCGCAGAAACAATTGCTTTGTCGAATATCATTTTGCTAACCCGGGAAACGGGTGTGAAAGTCCATTTATGCCGAATTTCCAGTGCGGAAGGGGTGGCCATGGTGCGTGCTGCCAAGCAACAAGGATTGCCTATCACTTGTGATATAGCAATCAATCATGTCCATCTTACGGAGATGGATATCGGTTTCTTTGATACCAATTGCCATCTTGTTCCACCATTACGAAATTTGCATGATCGAGATGCCCTTTGTGGGGGGCTCATTGATGGCACCATTGATGCCATTTGCTCGGATCATGCACCGGTAGATGATGATGCCAAGTTATTGCCTTTTGGGCAAACTGAGGCGGGTGCTACGGGACTGGAATTATTACTGTCGCTAACATTTAAGTGGGCAACGACCATGAATATCCCGCTGATCAAGGCGTTAAATACGGTTACGCTAGCACCTGCCAGGGTGCTAGGCATAGATGGGGGCCATCTAACTCCTGGCGCACCAGCTGATATATGCATTTTCGATCCGGAAGAATATTGGAAAGTGACTACCTCGACGATTCGAAGTCAGGGTAAGAATACGCCATTCTTGAGCAGGGAATTACCCGGACGGGTAAAATTTACGCTGACCGATGGCAATATTGTGTATGAAGGTTAATTTTCTAGAGAGATGGTAAAACTCGGCAAACGAGATAAAGTGTGGCGGATAACAGTACATGGGTATAGAGAAAAGTGACCGCGACGCATTATCATGATTTTTTACATAGTTTTTAATACTTTTTAATCTAACAAAGGGTGCTACCAATCATATTGTGTTGGCATCCAAAAAATAATTATCTTAAACGAATATCATCATGAATCCTTTACTCGATTTTTCTGGACTGCCTCGTTTTACAGATATTAAGCCGGAGCATATCACGCCCGCAGTGGAAGAATTGCTGCATGATTGCCGGGAGGTGATTGCCAGGGTGCGTGCCGCGACAGCGCTGCCTACTTGGCAGGATTTCGTGCAACCCATGATCGATACAAATGAACGATTGTCACGTGCATGGGGGCAGATATCGCATTTGAACGCCGTAATGAATAGCCCTGAGTTGCGTGAAACTTATAATGCCAATTTGCCAAGTATTACTCAGTATTATGCCGAACTATCGCAAGATCAGGCATTATTCGAGAAGTTCAAGCAATTACAGAATAGTGACGAGTTTGGGGGGCTCAGTCGTGCTCGGAAAAAGATTGTTGAAAATCAGTTACGTGATTTTCGTCTGGGGGGGGCCGAGCTGGCTTCCGAAAAGAAAACACGTTTCATGCGCATTCAGGAGGAATTATCAGCGCTTTCCGCAAAATTTAGCGATAACTTGCTTGATGCGACCAATGATTTTTTCTTATTAATAGAAAATGAAAATAAGCTCTCGGGCATTCCTGGTGATGCACTGCATGCTGCCAAAGAGGCTGCCGAGAAAGATCCGGCTATTTCCATACCCGGCTGGAAATTCACTTTGCATGCACCTTCCTATTTGCCCGTTATGCAATATGCCGATGACCGGGCATTACGTGAGAATATGTATCGTGCCTATGTGACCCGGGCGAGCGAAATTGATAGCCTTGCTCACGGGGCATCCAACTGGGACAATATGCCGCTGATCAATAAGATCCTTCAGTTGCGTCATGAAGAAGCCAAAATGCTGGGGTTCGATTGCTATGCAGAGGTTTCTCTAACGCCTAAAATGGCCGAATCACCCAGGCAAGTGCTGAATTTCCTTGGAGAGCTTGCAGCTAAAGCTCGGCCCTACGCAGAGCGTGATCTGGCTGAGTTGAAGCAGTTTGCTGCAACCAAACTGGGGCTGGAGAAATTGGAATCGTGGGATCTGGCCTATGCCAGTGAAAAGCTGCGGATGGAGCGTTATGCTTTTTCTGATCAGGAAGTCAAACAATATTTTCCTGAAAATAAAGTCTTACCGGGTATGTTCAAACTAGTGGAGGCGCTCTATGGCATTAGCATTACTCAGGTAGCGCCATCACCTGATATTCAATGTTGGCATCCAGATGTAAAATTTTTCGACATTTGTGATGCCAAAGGCGATCTGATTGGTCAATTTTATATCGATCTCTATGCGCGTCCAAGTAAGCGAGGGGGGGCGTGGATGGATGATGCCATTACCCGGCGCCGCATTGAATTGACAGGAACCGAAAAATCAGCGATACAGACACCTGTTGCTTATCTGACTTGCAATTTCTCCGCACCAGTGACGATTGATGGACAGTTACGCCCAGCTTTGTTTACTCACGACGAAGCGATTATATTGTTTCATGAGTTTGGTCATGGCTTACATCATTTATTAACCCAGGTTGAGGATCTCGGGGTTTCAGGAATCAATGGCGTGGAATGGGATGCAGTCGAGTTGCCAAGTCAATTCATGGAGAATTTCTGCTGGGAATGGGATGTACTGAGCCATATGACTGCGCATGTCGATAGCGGTGCGCCATTGCCTCGGGAGCTATTCGATAAAATGCTGGCTGCCAAGAACTTCCAAGGTGGTTTGCAGACGCTGCGTCAGATTGAATTTGCTTTGTTCGACATGCATCTGCATTATGACTTTGACTCCCATGGTGAAAAAACAGTGCTGCAATTACTGGAGGAAATTCGTAGCCAAGTTGCTGTAGTTATTCCGCCTGCATTCAATCGTTTCCCGAGCAGCTTTTCGCATATTTTTGCAGGTGGCTATGCGGCCGGTTATTACAGCTATAAATGGGCGGAAGTTTTGTCTGCTGATGCCTACAGCCTGTTTGAAGAAAATAGTGCCGATCAAGTGGTTAATGCTAAAACTGGGGAGCGGTTCCGGAATGAGATTCTGGCGGTAGGGGGAAGTCGTCCTGCGCTAGAGTCCTTTATTGCTTTTCGCGGTCGTGAGCCGAAAATAGATGCACTATTACGCCACAGTGGCATGGCGGTCTGATAACCCATCAACTTTCATAAAAAAAGCGCCAATTACTTGGCGCTTTTAAAGGTAACCTCAAGTTTTATTTAATTTTTTGATTAAATCCAATTACGGCGACGGGCAAAAACCATGCTCATCAACCCAGCACCCAATAATAATAGGCTGGCAGGCTCTGGCACCTCACTGCCACCACCACCACCACCGCCATTTGTGCCAACATAGTGACTCAATCTTCCAATATTGCAACTATTGGGACTTCCATTGATGCCACAATCGCCCCCAGTCAAATTATTTACTTGATCATTTGACCAGACGAGCTTTGTCAATTCGGCTATGTTTTGAAAAACATAGTGAGTATCTAGTGGTGAGTTATTAGGTACTCCAAATTTCAGCAGAAAGAAACCGGGCTCTTCCGGAGCAACATCGATATACCAAGAATCAGGCCCATTGGACAGAGCAATCAGACTAGGATTAGGTGTATCAATCTTAAAGTCCAAAGTCAAGGTGTTGTCGCCAGTTGCATTTCTGATAAAAGCAAGTTCATCTGCGTCACCAGAGCTAGGCAATTCCAGTGAACCCTGTTTGGCTGAATCTAAAAATGTGTCAATTGTGAAGGCATGAGCAGTCGCTATGCTTAGCGACACTGCGATAATTGATCCCATTACACCGATTACTAATTTTGATTTCATGATTTATTCTTATTCCCTTATATTTGAAAGCAGATTATTTAAGGAATCCTCCTTATATAGAATATAAAGCATGAATCATGCCTGATATGTAATAGTATGAATTTATAAGTATTATTATTGCTGCTTGGAATCGACACGCTTTTTGGTGTAAATATTTCCGACAACAATAAAAAACGCCCGTCGGGGCGTTTTTTATTGTTCAAGTGAAAAATGAGGCTTCTTAATTCTTCTTAATTTTGCACATTAACTGTCTGGCTCGTTTTATTTCCGTCTGAATCAGCCGCTTCCACCGTTACGGACAACCAAGAACCTCGCGGCGCACTTCGCCAGGTATCCCAAGTGTAGCTGAGTGAGTTGCTATGGTTCACAGCGACTTCACTACCGTTAATGAGCAAGCTGATTCGGGTGATTGCTTGGTCATCGTTCGCTGTTGTACTCACTTTCTGTTTGTGGGAGACTTTCATGCCATCAGCCAAGTTGAAGGACGTAATAACTGGTTCGTCCAGATTGTCTTGTGAGGTTGATGACACAGCATTTTTAACGGTTACCGGGACGTTGGTTGAGGTACCTTCATTTCCAGCGGCATCATAAGCGCGTGCGGTAAGATTATAGGTGCCATCGGTAAGTTTTGTGGTATCCCATGCAAAGGAATAGGGTGCTTGACTGTCGGTAATGATTTTCTGGCCATTGACATATAAATCAACCCGAACGACACCTTGGTTGTCGGAATAATTGACATCAATCGCAACGATACCCGATACCTGTTGCCCGCCGGTTGGCGAGGTAATGCTGATAATCGGTGCTTGGCTATCCACGCTGATCTTCGTCCAGGCGGCCTTAACTGCTTTGGCGGCATCAATACGTCCATAACCGTAGTACTGATCATAGCTGATTGTGCCTAGATCAATCGCAGTGGATTTGAGAATTTGATCGATATCTGCGGGCATTAGATTGCTGTTGGCTGACAGCATCAGCGCTGCTGTGGCGGCAACAATCGGGCTGGAAAAGGAAGTGCCCGATACATAGCCGTAACCACCGCCTCGAGTAGTGGTATAAATACTGACACCGGGGGCTGTAAAATCTACGAAAGGTCCATAGCTTGACCAGCTGGCGCGTACGTCGCTGCTGCTGGTGGCGGCAATGGCTAGCAATGAGTCGCTGGCTGCATAGTTGAGATAGCCGCCGGTATTACCAGCAGAAACGACGACAACCCCACCTTTACTACGCATGTAATTCGCGGCCGATTGTACTGTCAAGCTGCCAGCAGCACCAGAATAACTGATGTTGGCAACTTTGGCACCATTATCGGCTGCCCAGCGGATACCGCTTGCCATTGCACTAAAATAGGCATAAGCATTCGCATCTGCGATACGTATCGGCATGATTGAAGCGCTCCAGGCCACGCCTGCGCTACCTGTGCCATTATTGGCCGATGCTGCTGCAACCCCGGCAGTTTTGGTGCCATGGCCATGTACATCAGTAGTATCAGCATTGTTGTTGTAGATATTCCATCCCGGCACCATATTGGCGGCCAGATCGGGGTGGTTGCTGTCTACTCCGGTATCGAGTATAGCGATGGTGATTCCATCTGCGTTGGAAATATCCCAAGCAGTGGGAGCGCCAATTTTTGGCAACGCCCAACTGCTGCTGAATGTAGGATCTGTTACGGTCTGATCGGCAGCAACCAGCATATCTAGTTCAACATTCTTAAATCTCCGATCCTTCTTGAGTTTGTTAAGGACTTTGACTTCATCAACACCATCTGGCAGATCATATATGAGAACGTTCAGTCCTTCTAGCCGATGTTTGGCTTTGATTCCGCCATGTGGCTTGAATGCATTATCGGATTCCTGCTCGGGCAGGCCCGCGCGAGGCAGCACCAATAAACGTCCCTTTGCCCAGCTGGTTACAGGTTCGGTGTCGACTGTTTGAGCTGCAACTGATTTTTTTTCTTCGATTACTTCTGCATGACCTATATCGATAAAGCTTGCTAGAAGAAGAGCAGTTAAGATGATTGATCGAGTAATGAAAGAAATGCTGCCGGGAGTGTAGCGATGATTTTCAGGATTCTGCATAGAGATGCTCCTTGATGGTCAAAATAAAATCAAAATACTGACTCAGGTAACGGAGTAAGCGCTTAATTAAAGAGAAGTGATGCAGTTCTCAAAATTTTGGTAGCCTCACTATCTTTATTTATATAAAGACTGGAAGCTTGGAGTTGCTACCTCGCGATGGGTTAGCCTTTGTCGGTTACTACTGAATTACGGTAGCAATCCGTTGAACTTTAGTTCTGGTATTTGGCTGAAAAACTCTTTGATGAATGAGGGGGTGTTAATAGCTGTGCCCATTTTGAACATGACTAAATTAATTAAGAGAAGGTGAGAGGGCTGCCGGCGAGGATGTTGTCGCGATTACATAATTATGGCAAGATGGCCTGCTCACAAATAAAAACGAATGTAAAAAATGACTTTGTATCGTTATAAATTTCTGGTTTTGATGTTATTGGGGTATATGTTGATTGGGTGTGCCTCGGTTGAGAATAATAAACGAGATCCACTGGAATCAATGAACCGGGCAGTATTTGCATTTAATGAAAAATTTGAAGAAATTATATTCGATCCCGTTGCACGAGGTTATCGAGCAGTTACTCCAGATCCTCTGGAGATGATTATCGGGAATGTTTTCTCAAATTTCAGCGATGTGGTGATTACAGCCAATGCGTTACTACAATTGAAGTTTGATACTGCAGCAGCCAGCGCAGCTCGAGTACTGGTCAACACAACATTCGGTGTATTTGGAATCATAGATATCGCCAGCGACATTAGTGCAGTCAGTGATATTAATATTAATAAGCGTAATGAGGATTTTGGTCAGACGCTCGGTCGTTACGGCATTGGGCCTGGTCCTTATCTCGTATTACCTTTCTTAGGTCCCAGTTCAATACGTGATACTGTGGGAATTGCAGTGGATAGCTCTTTTTTTCATCCGATTTGGTCGATATACCCTGACTTTGATTTTCTGACCGTTCGTTTCCCAACTTCGATGGGATGGGCTGTTGATGCGCGTGCTCAGATGCTGGATACGGATAAAACCCTTGAAGAAGCAGCGCTAGATAAATATGAGTTTGTACGCGACGCCTATCTGCAACGACGGAGAAGTCTGGTCTATGATGGTAAACCACCTCCAGATGAGAGCTTTGAGGCCAATGAAAATGGAGAGGCTGAGGAGGATGAGAACGGGGGAGGTGAGGTGATCAAATAATTCTCAGCAAAAAAGATGAGTTGGTGCAAATGGGGAATTGTTTGTGAGATTACGTTCAGAGTGATAAACAGTAGGATGCGATATATGCATCCTACCTTGTAGCTTTAATGTGTTGCTTCACGTAATGCCGCAATTCGCTCCTCCAGTGGAGGATGTGACATAAATAGGCGGCCAATTTGACTTTTCCGACCTGAGATCCCGAATGCTGCCATTTTGTCTGGTAAATGAGAGGGTTCATACTGCTGTTTCAAGCGCTCCAGTGCAGCAATCATTTTGTTGCGTCCAACCAGCTTTGCGCTCCCTGCATCTGCACGAAATTCACGCTGTCTGCTAAACCACATTACGATGATGCTCGCTAGAATACCCAGCATGATTTCTGCAATGATACTCGTGATCATGTACGCGGGTCCGTGTTCTTCTTCTGTTTTGAAGACAATGCGATCTACTGCATGACCAATAATTCGAGACAAGAAAATTACAAAGGTATTTACCACTCCTTGAATTAGAGCAAGCGTTACCATATCCCCATTGGCTATGTGGCTTACTTCGTGTGCAAGAACGGCTTCGATTTCGTCTTGTTGCATCTTTTGCAGCAACCCTGTGCTCACTGCCACCAACGCCTCATTTCGATTCATACCAGTAGCAAAAGCATTGACATCAGGTGAATCATAGATGGCTATTTCCGGCATACCGATACCAGAAGCCTTGGCTTGTCGGCGCACAGTTTCAACTAGCCAGCCTTCCGTGGCATTGGAAGGGATGTCGATAACGATGGCTCCTGTCATATGTTTTGCACTCCATTTAGACATGGCAAGCGAAATGAGTGAGCCTCCAAAGCCAATGACTGCTGCAAACACGAGTAAGGAATTGTAATTTAATCCACCGCCTTCTGCATCCAGTATACGATCAATGCCCAATATCCTCAGCGTGATACTTAGTACCAATAAAATCGCTAGGTTGGTTGCAATGAATAAAAGAATACGTTTCATAAATAGCTACCTATCAGGTTTTGTTAACGAATAATTTGAATAACCTACAAGACAATGGTTCAATTTCTACCTGTATAGTTTAAATGGAGACTATATTTTATCAAGTATGGAAAAGGAATGGGAGGCAGTAGCAATATCAAAAATAGCTTCCCGTTGAGGTACAATTAAAAGTTATTTGGCAACATCCAGAGAATAGATAGGGACAGAAAATTGGAGTTAGATAAAATAATGAGGAAATTTCAGTGTAAGGTGTGTGGTTTTATTTATGACGAATCAATAGGCGATCCGGAGCATGGCATTCAGGCGGGTACGCGCTGGGAAGATATTCCAGAAAGCTGGGTATGTCCTGATTGTGGGGTTGTCAAGGCTGATTTTGAAATGGTGGAAATCATATGAATCAGCAATCAGTCGTGATCATCGGTAGTGGTCTGGCAGGTTACGCGGTAGCAAGAGAGCTGCGCAAACTGAATACAGAAATTCCAATTACTATGTTATCTGCCGATCATGGAGGGTTTTATTCCAAGCCGATGTTGTCCAATGCGCTGGCGACAGGTAAAACACCTGCATCGCTCTTGAACTCGGATGTAGTACAGATGTCCAGTCAGCTAAATATAACGATACGGCCGTATACTCGCGTCAATAACATTGATCAATCCGGCGGTGCCGTGTTCCTTGAAAATGGAGAGAATTTGTCTTATGGCCAACTTGTGCTGGCTGTGGGGGCTGATCCGATCCGCTTGCCGTTGTCAGGTGATGCGGTAGATGAAGTTTTATCTGTGAATGATTTCGATGATTACCGCCGCTTCCGTGATGCGCTGGATGGTAAAAAAGAAATTGCAATTTTAGGTGCAGGATTGATCGGCTGTGAATTTGCCAATGATCTTGCTGTGGCTGGTTATCAGGTGCATGTAATTGATATCAATTCTCGACCTCTAGGTAGATTACTTCCCGAGGAGGGAGGGAAGTTTCTACAGGATAAGCTAACAGCGGTAGGGATTAGGTTTCATTTAAGTACCAAGATACAGCGAATTGAACGAACCGGAAGTGGTTATCGTTTGGTCTTTGATGAAAATCGAACGGTCGAAGCGGATCTTGTCTTGTCAGCAGTAGGTTTGCGTTCACGTACAAAGCTGGCCAAAGCGGCAGGCATTCATGTTAATCGTGGTGTGGTAACGAATCGATATTTACAGACTCAGAATACAAATATCTTCGCATTGGGTGACTGTGCTGAGATAGAAGGTAAAGTATTGCCATTCGTGATGCCTATTACTCACGCAGCTCGCGCCTTGGCAGCAACTGTGACAGGTACTCCAACAGCTGTTCACTATCCTCCTATGCCAGTATTGGTTAAAACACCGGCCTGTCCCTCCGTGGTATCCCCGCCAGATCCTGCTGTGATAGGCGAGTGGCAGATTGACGCCAATCAAGATGGTATTAAAGCTTTATTTCAGGATACGACAGGCAATCTTCATGGTTTTGCTTTATTGGGTGCAGCAACAAAGGAGAAAAATGCAATTACTTCTCGATTATTACCTGTGCTAGCGTGAGCTTGGCCATTATCGTAACAGATTCAAGTAGTGAATTTTGTAAGAGCAACTACTGGGTTTTGTTTTGGATAGGGAGAAAATAAAAATACCTACCTACCATACATCAATTACTTGACTAGAACCGAACGCATCCCGTGAAATAGCTTGTGCATTAGCTATTGGTGGCTGATAGTATTAGGAGGTTAAGCTGAATATGCTTTTAGGGATTCTTCATATTTGAAATTTGCGTTCGGTACGTATTAATTGACAACTAATAAAAAGATGGCAATGACACTCCCATCCATATAAGTGCAAGAACCACAAGTGTTATTCCTATACCGATAGTGCCAACTATCATACCGACAATAATAGTTAATCCATCTTTATTAAGTAAGCCTAGTGACATGATGAGAATTCCCCACCCAGGAGGGAAATTTGCCAAAGGAATGGGAAGGGCAATAGAAATGGTAAATATAAAGGAGAAGATACCTATGATTCGTTCCCAAGCATGTACGCTGATATAGGTAAGTCTTGGATGCAGATAACTTTCAATCTTGCGTAGCCAGGGCGTTGCTTTTTCAATTAATTTTTCCAGATTTTTTTTGTTAATCTCCTTTTTGCTTATCCATTCAGGCAGCCAAGGAGATTTCATTCCCCACATCATTTGTACTGAGAAAATAAAAAGTGGAATAGAAAAAAAAGTAGTATAGCCAGGTGGGACAGGAATAGGAAGGCAAATGGGTGAAGCGGCAATGGCAAGTAAAATACCAAATCCTCTCTCACGGAGAGAATTTTTGATTTCACCGATACTCATTTTGTCATTAGTATTTTGTACGACTACTAATTGGAGCAATTCAGATGTGTTGCGTTCTTTGTTCTCCATTAATGTTTCCTTGTGATGAAACTAGGGTAATTTTATATAGATAAGCGATGTTGCAGGAAGGATTTTAGTACTTTCCGTAAAGCAAATAGGCTTGAGTAGGTAACCGATTTCCTAATTCAGTTATAACACTGATGTATCCCCACGAATTTACTCTCTCTCCAATGAATCGAAGTAATCTACTAAAAGGGCTTGCGCCTGCTCCAACATTGAGGCGGATAATTCAAAAACGACATAGCGGCGAGCTATTCTGGCGAGAAAAATAACTGAATAGGGTGAACGACCTTGGCCGCTGTTGACCTTAAAATGATGAGCGCGGCAATTAATAACAGGTTGGCTCGGCGTTCGGCTTCAATCCGACTTTCGCTGGTAAAATCCAAACCATAATGCGTACTTTGGGTGTCTCGCAAGCCTTCCTCAATTTGCATACGGCTTCGATAATAATCCACGACTCGCACTGCAGAAAACGCTTTTAGCGAGGGCGATACAACCAGAAGCCAAGGCTCTTTTTCGCGTTTGGCATGTTTACGACGGGCACTGGA
>NZ_FNPQ01000026.1:0-39927 GCF_900107335.1 Nitrosomonas sp. Nm58
GTCCAGCGGAGCCTGACTCCTCTAGTGATGAAGCTCTTTCCTAAAATCGTTTCATCATAAGGAATTCCGATTCCTTTTACAGCTTTTCTTGCGTCGAACTCACGTTGTTTTACAGTCAGATACACTCACCAATCTCAAGATTAATAAGAAGTTCATAGGATCATTACCCAGATACTAACGCCAGCAGTTCGTTCCGATAATTGATTTGCAAATTTGCGTATGTTTGCCATGACTGTTCGGAGGACAACAACGAAAGTGGAGATGGCGAATGGCGAATGGCGAGAGGAACGAATCGGGCGGATTTGGTATTGCCGGAATCTCATAGACAGATGCTGACCGAATTGAGCGGATCAAGGGCGGCACCTGCACGCGAGGTAGAGCGCGCCAAGGTACTTGCTGCGGGTGTTCCTGTGGGCTTGAAAGATACCTTTCATCGCCCCAAGGAGCCGGAGATTCTAGCGGATGCTAAGGCTTGGGTAGTCAGCCTCGCCTGCACCAAGCCAAAGGATCATGGTTTGGCAGCTGAATTGTGGACTCTGTCAGCGCTGATGAGAAGCCCGGCGTGCAAGCGATCGGCCTGACTGCCCCAGACCTTCCATCCGTACCCGGCAGGGAAACATCATTGGCGCGAGATTACGAATATGTTCGCTTTGGTACCCTGCCCATCCTGGCGGCGCTCGATTTGCATACGGGGGAAATAATCGCCAACGTGGAGTCGAAGCACCGCAGCCGCGAGTTTATTGATCTGCTCAAGCATTTGGACGCTCATTACCCTGCTGATGACGTTATTCGTGTGGTGCTCGACAATCACTCAGCTCATATTTCCAAGGAAACGATGGCTTATTTGGCGAGCCGTCCGGGGCGTTTCGAATATGTTCATACACCCAAACATGGTTCATGGCTGAATCTTATAGAGTGTGCCTTTTCCAAGACGGCTCGTACCTCTCTTCGCCATATTCGGGTCTCGTCAAAGGAAGAACTCAAAGAGCGAATCCTCAAAGGTATTGCGGAGTTTAACGAAATACCGGCTTCATTACGTTGGAGAAAGTTCGATTTGGGGCTTGTTTAATTTGCAATTGTTTTAGCGGAACGATCTACTGGTTAGCACCTGCTTTCTGCAGAAGATCAATGGCACCCTTATGATCGTATTTTTTTGCCAGCAATAATGCGGTTGCACCATTTTCTGCCTTAGCATTAATTTCCGCACCCACAGCAAGTAGTGTCATTATTGCTCCCTGATGACCATTTTGTGCAGCCAGCATTAATGCAGTCGCACCATTTCTTGCTTTACTATTCACATGGGCGTTTGCTTGCAGCAAATACTGAATCACGATTTGGTTACCCATTTGTGATGCCAACATGAGCGCTGTAACACCTTTATCTGTCGCTGCATTAACATCAGCATTCATCTCGAGCAATAAGCGCACGATCTCCATGTGATTTCTTTGGGATGCCAGCATCAATGCGGTCATCCCATCGTCAGTAACCGCATTTATATCCGCACCAGCAGCAAGTAACGTTCGCACGACATCTGAACGATCATCTTGTGCCGCCAGCATGAGTACAGTCCGGCCTTGGTCTGCCTTCAAATTTGCGTTCACTCCGGAAGCAAGCAGAAGCTTGACGACACTTTCGTGGCCATTCTGCACCGACTTAACCAATGCCGTCTCTCTATCGCGCATCTCGTGACTTTTCTCAGATTGAGCAAGCAGTTCTTTAACTTGAGATAAGCTACCGCGCGCAGCTGCATTGATCAGATCGCTATTCTCTAAGCTAGCCAATGCATGATTTGAAAGATGCAGCAATCCTATCAGCGCGCATAACGTATATAAGCTATTCTTTGACCAGAGCATTTTTTTGTTTCTCCTTCTCTATATTGAATTCACCCAACGCAGGAGCCGAGATCAGTTTTCTAGAATCCTCTGTCACCTACCCAAAAAATGACTTTCAATTTTCATTAATGGCAAACAGTCGCTGGTATTCCTTTATTGCAAAACGATCAGTCATGCCTGCGATATAGTCAGCAATAGCCTGATGTCCATATTGAGAAAATTTAATCTGATATGCTACAGGAAGCAGCCGAATATCTGAGTTAAACGCATTGAATAACATTTTAATCGTATTTTGCGCTTTATTACTCATGCGTATTACTTGAAAATGCCGATAAAGATTCTCACGCAAAAAGCTTTTTAATTCCTGCTGCTCCTGCTTTATTATTTCGCTGAATCCAATCAGGCATGGTGCTGATCGCACTGCATCCGGGTCATCTGGTCGCATATTTTCGATATTGATTTTACTTTGTAGCGTTAAATCTATAGCGAGACTATTAATCATGCCACGAATCGTTTCATGAATTAAGCGTCGACCGACAATATTGGGGTAGTTTTTTTTCGCCTGGCGCAAATGTCTGGAAAATATCTCCACCTCTTCCAGTTGAACCAAGGTTATCAGACCAGAACGTAATCCATCGTCCACGTCATGATTATTATACGCAATTTCATCGGCAAGATTGGCAAGCTGCGCTTCCAGGGAAGGTCTTTGGTTGATTAGAAAACGTGCCCCCACTTCACCCAGTTTCTTGGCATTTTTCCTGGAAGCATGCTTGAGAATGCCTTCACGGGTTTCAAAACATAAATTCAAACCATCGAAAGCACCATAACGTTCTTCAAGCACATCAACCACTCTTAAAGACTGCAGATTATGCTCAAAACCACCATATTCCTTCATGCAATCATTCAAAGTATCCTGCCCTGCGTGGCCAAAAGGCGTGTGTCCTAAATCATGAGCCAGCGCTATCGCTTCAACCAAATCCTCATTCAGCTGTAAATTCCGCGCAATAGAACGTCCAATTTGGGCCACTTCCAGACTATGTGTCAAGCGCGTGCGAAACAAATCTCCTTCATGGTTAACGAACACCTGCGTTTTATACTCGAGTCGCCGGAAAGCTGTTGAATGAATCACGCGATCACGATCACGCTGAAATTCACTGCGACCTGAAGGAGCTGCTTCTTTGATGAGACGTCCGCGCGAATTGGTAGATGATACTGCGTAAGGTGCCAAATCACTCATTTGCCATGCAAGTCAGCAATGTCTCTGTCAGGGTCAATGCGGGCACATCATGACTCATTATCGCCTCACCAATACGCTTTAGCAGAATAAAACGCACTCTCCCTCCCTCTACTTTTTTATCAAGCTTCATCAAGCTCAAGTAATCATCTGGAGAAAGTTTAGGCGCAATGATTGGCAGCCCTGCCATTTGAAATACTCCGCATATGCGCTCGAAATCACTTTCACTGATAAACTCCAGCTGTTTTGACAGCTCTGCCGCCATGATGGTGCCAGCAGCAACCGCTTCCCCGTGCAACCACACACCGTAGCCCATGGCGTTTTCAATTGCATGGCCAAAAGTATGGCCAAGATTGAGTAATGACCGCACGCCACTTTCATGCTCATCAGCGGCAACGATCTCTGCTTTAATCTCGCAACTGCGGCGAATCGCTTTACCCAGAATGTCGGCATCGCGCGCAATCAGCCTGGTCATGTTTTGTTCCAACCATGTAAAAAAATGAGCATCGCGTATTAAACCGTATTTGATCACTTCAGCAATCCCGGCTCGCAGCTCTCTGTCAGGCAGGGTGTTAAGCGTAGCGCTATCCGTCAACACCACTCGGGGTTGATAAAACGCACCTATCATATTCTTACCCAGCGGATGGTTAATGCCTGTCTTACCACCCACTGAAGAATCTACTTGCGCGAGTAATGTAGTGGGAATCTGGATAAAAGGCACACCTCGCAAATAGGCTGCTGCCGCAAACCCCGTCAGATCACCGATCACCCCGCCTCCTAATGCAATGAGCGTAGTTTTTCGCTCACAACGCTGCTCCAGCAAAGCATCAAAAATTAAATTTAATGCTTGCCAATTTTTATGATCCTCACCATCAGGCAGAATAATTGCATCCGAGATGACACCATGCCTCTCGAGCGCAGTACGCAGTCTATCCAGATAAAAAGGGGCCACAGTGGTATTGGTCACAATCGCAACCCGTTTTTGTGGCAAATGGGGCAATAATAAATCCACCCGCTCTAATATCCCATTACCAATGTGGATGGGATAGCTTCGATCCTGTTCGGCAGAAAATAACGCTACCTTAACAGTCTGTATATCATTCATATGAAGTAATTAATTTCAGAGAAAAACTTGGCCAACTGGAATTTATAATTTATTTGATTGATAAACCGCTCCTGTACTTTTTTTCCGATTTACCGCCTCAGCCCGAATTTTCTTTAGTTTGAAGAAGAGTAATTTCCGGGCTAGCCTCTGTACCAGTGAGCGCACCCCTTGTTTTCCGCTATCGACAATAATATGTGCCGTCTCGCGGTACAAGGCATCGCGTTGCGCATACAACTCTGTTAATCTGGCATGCAGATCCTCAGCCTGAAGTAACGGCCTGTTTTTATCAGAACGCGTCCTGCGCTGCAATTCATTCACGGACGCACTCAAATAAACCACGATACCATGCTGTTTTAGCAAGGCACGATTGCCAGCACTCAACACTGCCCCTCCACCGGTAGCCAGCACAATATTCTCTGCTTGCACCAGTTCTTGTAGCACCTCTGTTTCACGCCTACGAAACCCAGCTTCCCCTTCAATTTCAAAAATCAAAGGAATCTTAACGCCGGTACGCTGCTGAATTTCATGATCCGAATCGACAAACGTTTTACCCATGTAATTTGCCAGCATTTTACCAATGGTCGTTTTCCCGGCACCCATCATTCCTACAAGAATAACATTTCCCTGCAAGAACTTTACATCATGATTTTTTTTGGCTGTCTTGATTAATTGCATAGGAACCATTGTATCGGAAATATTTCCACCTACGCAGGGATTCCGGCCAGTCCATAAAAAATTTCCCTCATTTCTTCTTTATGGATGACTGATGCAGATTTCCAGCGAGCCAGGAAAAAATAACGGAACAAAAATAGGCGCAACAAAAGCAGCCAGTATCATTCCACCGATCATCCCTGCCCCCATCGATTGCCGTGCAGCTGAGCCCACCCCAGACGCGATCACCAGAGGAATAGCTCCAATTCGCATTGAAAAATGAAGAAATATAGCCATGAATTACGAGGAAAAAATCATGGCAAGAAAAGCGAGTGGAATAGATCAATTAGTCTTGGCCCGAGAATTGTTGAGGACAGCTAAAACAGCGGCTGAATTGAGGGCGGCCCAAGCAGTATTGCTCCCATTGGAATTGGGAATATCGTTAGGGGAAACGGCCGGGCAAGCGTGTAGCGCTATCAACGATTTATCGAATGCTGGCTCGCCATGGCTGGCGTAAGCTAGCGCCGGATACCGCTCATCCTCAGGGAGATGCTGCGCTGCGCGAAGATCGAAAAAAACTTAAGAAGCTGTCTGGTAAAACATTAGACGCATTTTGCAAGTGTTATTTTCATCATGGCGATTCGAATCATATTTTCGGCAGTGCCGGGCAGGATCTCGAAGTCCTTTGATAAACGGCGAAAGTTACCCAACCAGGAGAACGTGCGTTCGACCACCCACCGCTTCGGTAAAACAGACCCTTTACCTTCGACTTTTTCTGAAATGTGCAAGGCCCAGGCCTAACCCATTAGCTGCGAAGTCAACCGCTGTGCCTCGATAGCCGGCATCCCCCCGGTCTCCTGAGAACGCTTTGAGTGAAGGGTATTTATTAACAACACCTTCCAACATACCGCAAGCACTTTTGGTATCGCTCAGGTTAACGGCATGTACTTTGATGAGGAGTAAATTGCCGAGAATATCTACCACAATATGGCGCTTGTGACCTTTGACCTTTTTGCCGCTATTGATGCCTCGTTCTTCACTGGCATACTGGGTTTTCACGCTTTGCGCATCAATGATGCCATAACTGGGCACAGTACAACGTCCCGCTTTTTGGCGACGGCAGATTGTCAGTTGATCCAGGCTTCTCCCAGACACCCCGCTTGTTCCACCGGCTAAAATGATCGTAGACGGTCTGCCAAGGAGGAAAATCGTTCGGCATCAGCCGCCACTGGATACCGCTTCTGACGACAGACAGAATGGCATTCACAATGACTCTTTTGCTATGTTTATGGCTATTGCCTCGTTTGCTGATAGGATCAAGCTCTTTTTTATCAAGCTCCATTCCTCATCATTTATATCCGTTTTGTATGTCATCTCTTAACTTATTATCAAAAAATACTTGATTCTAATGGAAATCGTTTTGCCAGACAGCTTCTAAGAAATCGCTGGCCGGGAATTGGCGCAAAGAACACCTACCTGTTTGCACTCAAGCAAGCGATGTCGCTCTATGACGCCTATAGCGAACGCTCAATGCATGTGACCGGCAGCTTGAAACCATGCTTGCGGCGCTTCAGGTACACAAAATAGAGATCAGCCAGAAAAAGTGTCGCGCCAATGTCAAGAACTCCCCCAAGTTTGTCCAGTCAGTCTGCACTGGGTGCTTATTATAGGAGATTATGTGGCAGGCTCGACAAGGCAAAGGCAATCACAGCGACAGCGCACAAACTGGCGCGCTTGATCTACACGATGCTAACGAAAGGAACCGAGTACGTCGATAAGGGGCAGGATGACTTTGATGAGCGATACCGTCAACGCGTGTTGCATCATCTGACGGTACACGCTCGGAAGCTGGGGTTTAATCTTACTCCCGTTATTACTGAGATCGTTTAATATTTTCAGCAAAACCGATGCGTTAGATTTTCTTCTTGAAAGAACGTGCCGCTGACTCAATCAGGGTGGCATCAATCACCGCACCCGTCATACCCTTGACCATCAAGCCGTGTGATTGAATCTGCTCATTGATAGAGGCCAGAAGACCATCCAGCCTGTCGTTGATCACCAGGCGGTTGCGAAACCAGCACAGAGTGGTTTCCTCCGGTATCGCATCTGACAAGGACAAACCGCAAAAATGTAAAAAATTAATCCGCACGCACAGCGCTTGCTCCAACGCAGCATCCGACAAACTATGCCACTGACCAAGCAGGATCGCCTTGAACATCAATAGCGCGTCAAATGGTTCCTGTCCCCCACCATTCGATAGCTCGCGCTTGTATAAATCCATAACCCCAGACGTAACGCTCCCCAGTCAATCAGCGCATCAATCTTCATCAGCACGTTGTTTTGCCTCAGACGTTGCGCCAGTTCCAGTGATCCAAAAATCTGCATCTTCTGCTCCACTCGCCTTTTACCTGTCGCCATTTTAGTTGTCTATTTGACTAACGCGGAGAAGTTGTGTGGGCGCCTTATTATTAACCATTATTATAGTTGACTAGTTCAGTCAGGTATTATATAGTTGACAAAATTGATCAAGTATTACTTATAAACTTTAATTGTACTAAGGAATCTGGTATGAGACTGACAACGAAAGGACGATTCGCGGTGACAGCACTTTTGGATCTTGCGATGCAGCATAGCAACGGGCCCGTCACACTTGCCGATATCAGTCAGCGCCAAAAAATTTCACTGTCATATCTTGAGCAATTGTTTGCAAAATTACGCCAACGTGAACTCGTTGACAGTGTGCGGGGCCCCGGCGGCGGTTATTGCTTAGCTAAGAGTCTAGATCAAGTATCTATAGCGGATATTATTCTTGCTGTCGATGAACCGATCGACAATACGCGATGTGGCGGCAAAGAAAATTGCCTGAATGATGGCAAGTGCATGACTCATGATCTATGGGCAGAGCTCAATGACATTATTTTCAATTATCTTGGTGGCGTAACATTAAAGCGATTGGTTGATGAGCAAAAACAACGCGAGCAACAACGTGAGCAAGCTGTTGTCAAATTATACGATTTGCGCGAAGCAGCATTTTAGTTTTACTAATTTATAGAGTTATAGAGAAAAATCATGGCGATCACATTGACCGAGCGCGCAGCCAAACAAATCCAGCAGCAACTGGCAAAACGCGGTAAGGGATTAGCCTTACGGGTAGGTATAAAAAAATCCGGATGCTCCGGCTTTACTTATATTTTTGATTATGCTGATGAGATGCAAGAAAACGACCAGCTCTTTGAGTCGTATGACGCAAGGATCATCGTGAAACGCGATAATCTATCTTATTTCGATGGATCGGAAATCGATTTCGTCAAAGAAGGTCTAAATAGCACATTCAAATTTAATAATCCCAATATTGAAAATGCATGCGGCTGTGGTGAGAGCTTCAGTCTCAAATCATCTGAAGAGTCTAAGGAAAATATATAAAAATGAGTGCTGTACTACAAAATCTTGTAAACCAGCCATACAGGCATGGTTTCGTCACAGAAATAGAATCTGATATTGCACCCAAAGGACTTAACGAAGAAATCATCCGATTGATCTCATCTAAAAAAAATGAGCCTGAATGGCTACTTGCATTCCGGGTGCAAGCTTATGAAAAATGGCTCAGCATGACGGAGCCACGATGGCAAAATGTCAAGCATCCAGAAATTGACTTTCAATCAATTAGCTATTACTCGGCACCCAAGCCAAAAAAGAAACTAGCCAGTATGGATGAGGTAGATCCCGAGCTGCTACGTACCTTTGAGAAGTTGGGCGTACCCATGCATGAACGAGCAGCTCTTGCAGGCGTAGCAGTCGATGTAATTTTTGATAGTGTATCCGTTGCAACGACTTATAAAGAAAAGCTCGCTGAAGTGGGGATTATTTTTTGCTCGATTTCTGAAGCTGTACATACCCATCCAGAACTAGTTAAACAATACCTCGGAACTGTCGTACCGACTGGCGATAATTTCTATGCAGCTCTTAATTCAGCGGTATTTACCGATGGTTCATTTTGCTTCATCCCCAAAGGTGTCAAATGCCCAATGGATTTGTCGACTTATTTTCGGATCAATACTGAAGGATCGGGGCAATTCGAACGCACACTGATCATTGCTGAAGAAGGCGCTTCTGTTTCCTATCTTGAAGGATGCACCGCACCCCGATTTGATACCAATCAATTGCATGCTGCCGTCGTTGAACTGATTGCACTGGACAATGCCGAAATCAAATACTCGACTGTTCAAAACTGGTATGCAGGTGATGAAAAAGGCGTTGGGGGTATTTATAATTTTGTTACTAAACGTGGCCTGGCAAAAGGAGTTAATTCACGTATCTCTTGGACCCAGGTTGAAACAGGCTCGGCGATTACCTGGAAATATCCTTCCTGCATTTTACGTGGTGACAATTCAGTTGGAGAATTCTATTCGGTTGCTGTCACCAACAATTATCAGCAGGCCGATACGGGCACAAAAATGATTCATATCGGAAGAAATACGCGCAGCACCATTGTCAGCAAAAGTATTTCAGCAGGACATTCCAATAGTAGTTATCGTGGATTGGTAAGAGTTGCACCTACTGCCGAGAATGCTCGTAATTACTCACAATGTGATTCGATGCTCATTGGCGATCAATGCGGCGCCAATACTTTTCCTTATATCCAGGTCAATAACAATAGTGCTAAAGTCGAACATGAAGCATCCACATCAAAGATTGGCGAAGATCAACTTTTCTATTTCTTACAGCGCGGCATTGGTGCTGAAGAAGCTGTATCAATGATTATCAATGGATTCTGTAAAGAAGTTTTTCAGCAGCTACCTATGGAATTTGCGGTTGAAGCAACGAAACTACTCAGTTTTAAATTGGAAGGGAGTGTCGGATGATTGATCAGAACAGTAAAACACTCCTTGAGGTGCGAGGTTTACATGCAAATGTAAACGGCATTGAGATCCTTAAAGGTGTCGATCTCACAGTCAGAAGTGGGGAAATACATGCAATCATGGGGATCAATGGATCTGGCAAAAGCACATTTGCCAAAATTCTCGCTGGCCACCCTGCTTACGAAGTCACCGCGGGCACTATTATCTTCAACGATCGAAATCTCTTTGATCTTGCCCCAGAAGAACGAGCTCGTGCCGGCGTGTTCCTCGCATTTCAATATCCAATTGAAATACCAGGCGTCGCTAATAATCAATTCTTGCGGTTAGCATACAACACGGTTCAATCCCAACGTGGCAAAGAAGAGCTTGATCCTCTTGAATTTGATGATTTTGTGCGAGAAAAAATGAAATTGCTCGAAATGAACCCAGATTTTCTGGATCGTAGCGTCAATGAGGGATTCTCTGGCGGAGAGAAAAAACGTAATGAAATTTTACAAATGGCATTGCTCGAACCGAAGCTCGCCATTTTGGATGAAACTGATTCGGGGCTTGATATTGATGCGCTCAGGATTGTTGCCAATGGCGTGAACCAGCTTACTAATAAAGATAATGCAACCATTCTGGTTACGCATTACCAGCGCCTGCTTGATTATATTGTGCCTGATTATGTACACGTGATGGAATCTGGACGGATCATCAAAACAAGCGGTAAAGAACTTGCCGAGGAACTGGAAGCACATGGCTATGATTGGATAAATGCCGATGACGACCACTGCAGTACAGCAGGAGTACGGGCATGAATACAGTGATCAGCAATGGTTATCTCGAAAACCTCATTCGATCATGGCAGAAACCGGCAGCAGCTTCATTATCCTGGTTTGATCAACTGCGTGCAAACGCAATGGATAACGTCAATACGCTCAGGATGCCAACAACTCACGATGAAGAATGGCGTTTTACTGACATTTCGCCCCTTAGTCGCCTGCCTTATCCAGTAGCATATGCTGCACCACAACTGCAATCTTCAGGCATTAAACATTGCTATCTCGCAGAAGCTATCTGTCGCCTGGTATTTGTAGACGGTCAATATGCACCTGATCTATCGAATATTTCTAATAATGCAGGTGCTATTATTGGCAATTTATCATCGCTCGTTGCTGCTCATGGCGACATGATCGCTCGCTATCTTGGTCAACTGGCAGAATTTCAGAATGATGTTTTTACAGCATTAAATACTGCCTTTCTTCATGATAGCGCCTGCATCATTATCCCGCAGAATGTGTCAGTAACTACTCCGATTCATTTATTATTCATTACCACACGAAAAGAAGTCACCAGCTACCCGCGATGCCTGTTAATTGCCGAATCTGGGAGCAATGCAACGGTTGTTGAGGATTATGTCACCACTGAAGAAGCTGCTTATGTTACTAACTCAGTTGTTGAAATGAATCTTGCTGATACAGCGCATGTCAGCCATATTCGTATACAGCGTGATAACCAGCAGGCCTTCCATATTGGAAATTGCACAGTATCCCTTGCCCAGGCAAGTCAGTATTATTCGGTCAGTATAACGTTGGGAGCTTATATTTCCCGTTATAACCTGAATGTAACATTGGCGGGTGAAGGTGCTGAGTGTACAACAGATGGTTTGGTACTGATTTCTGGGCGACAACTTGCCGATACACATACGTTTATTGATCATGTGAAACCACATGGTAAGAGCCGCCAGCTACATAAATGTATCGTCGATGGCATGGCGCATGGCGTATTTAATGGAAAAATCATGGTACGCCCACATGCCCAGTTAACGGATTCATCGCAATTAAGCCGCAATCTTCTACTGACTAATAAAGCTCGTATCGACACCAAGCCACAACTTGAAATATTTGCTGACGATGTCAAATGCGCGCATGGCGCTACAGTGGGTCAACTCGACAAAGAAGAAATTTTCTACCTAAAGAGTCGCGGCCTCTCTGATTTGACCGCGCGTAATTTGCTAACTTATGCATTTGGTGGTGAGGTTATTGATCGTATTTCAATCTCTTCACTCAAAAGAGAACTCGAAGAAATCGTACTTGCAAGAACACAAATATCCTGAAACATGAAAATTGTTGATGCTTTATTAGACACGAATACTTACCCGACTTCAGGGTTAGCAGCACGATATCGTGCTGATTTTCCCATTCTCAATCTCAAAGTAAACGATAAGCCACTCGTTTATCTGGATAACGCCGCATCGAGTCAAATGCCTCAGTCGGTCATTGATCGTCTAGTGCGATATCAAACAACCCAGCATGCAAATATCCATCGTGCAGTGCATTACCTTTCTGAAGTAGCCACGCTGGAATATGAAACAGCACGACGTACACTGCAGCACTTCATCAATGCTCGTGAAGAAAGAGAAATCATCTTTACCAGTGGTACGACAGATGCCATTAATCTTGTTATGCATGGCTACGGTCGAAAATTCATCAAGGATGGGGATGAAATCATTCTGACGAACCTAGAACATCACTCAAATATCGTTCCATGGCAAATGCTAGCAGAAGAAAAAGGTGCAACAATCCGTGTCGTGCCTATCAATGACGCAGGTGAGTTATTAGTTGATGAATATGAAAAACTATTCAACTCAAGAACCCGTTTTGTTGCGATAACGCATGTATCAAATGCGCTGGGCACAATCAATCCAATTAAAAATATGATTGCTTTCGCACACAAGCAAGGTGTACCGGTTTTGATTGATGGCGCGCAAGCTGCTCCCCATCTAAAAATCGATGTACAAGATCTTGATTGTGATTTCTATGCCTTCTCTGCTCACAAATTATGCGGCCCAACAGGAATCGGCATCCTCTATGGTAAAACCGAGTTGCTGGAATCAATGCAGCCCTTTAAAGGAGGAGGTGATATGATTTCCTCGGTAACTTTTGAGAAAACAACCTATAACATCCTTCCGTATAAATTTGAGGCAGGCACTCCTCCTATTGCCGCCGCAATCGGCTTCGGTGCCGCAATAGATTACTTATCGAAGATTGGGCTAGATGCAATCGCAGCTTATGAGCATGAACTGCTCACTTACGCAACCGAACAGATCGAGACTATTCCCGGTGTTCATATTATTGGTCATACGCGTACGAAAGTTGCTGTCTTATCATTTACCATTGATGGTGTTCACCCTCATGATGTGGGAACACTGCTTAATCAAGAAGGAATCGCTATACGCACGGGTCACCATTGTGCACAACCCATTATGCAGCGCTTCAGAATACCTGCTACATCACGTGCTTCATTTGCCTTTTATAATACCAAGAAAGAGGTTGATGCCTTAGTAGCAAGTATTCACTCTGTACAGAAGGTTTTTTCATAATGAATCTAAAATCAATTTATCAGGAAGTTATCCTCGATCATAATCGTAAGCCACGTAACTATGGCACGCTTGACAATGCAAACCACCACGCTGTAGGACACAATCCTCTTTGTGGTGATCGTATCGATCTTGCGCTTCATATGGAAGAGGAACACATTGATCGTATTGCATTTCATGGAGAATCCTGTGCAATATGCAAAGCCTCCGCTTCAATGATGACAACTGCTGTCAAAGGAAAGTCACGAATAGAGGCAGAAACAGTGATCAAAGAATTTCGAGAGATGGTGATTGGCAATCTTGATCTTTCGGGACCTCACCACCTGGGAAGACTTGCTGTATTTGCTGGCGTACGTGATTTACCCACGCGGGTCAAATGTGCAATTCTGCCGTGGCATACCTTGCAAGCTGCACTGAATTCTGTCGCCAGCATCTCAACTGAAACGGCCGACGATTCAATTCAGGCGGCCACGGGTCATGCCTAACCAGAAAACGAGTTATATAGCATGAACAGCACTATTATACAAATAGCTAAAACAAAATGCCAAAAATAGCTGAAATAGAGGGCACACCTAACCCAAATGCATTAAAGTTTGTTCTGAAAGAACCCCTTACTTGGGGCATAAGTCATTCATATGACAGTGCCGAGCAGGCAAAAGATGATCCACTAGCGTCAGCCTTATTCGAAATAGATCATGTTACCAACGTGTTTTATGTCGACCGGTGGATCACTATCACTCAAGATGGTGAGGCTGACTGGCAAGATCTCGCACGTGCTGTTGCCGACCCGATCCGTGCAGCACCTGCAGCCAATGCTCAGTCCGCTGAGACAGTAGCAGCAGCAAATGAAATATTGGCCGGCTTAGACCCAGAAGACCAAAAGCGACTTGAGCGCATCAATATATTGCTGGATGAGGAAGTGCGTCCTTACTTACAAAATGATGGCGGAGATCTTCATATCCTAGGTCTTGAGGGAAATGTTTTAAAGATCCATTATCAAGGCGCATGTGGCACTTGCCCCAGCTCCATTTCCGGAACACTTAGAGGTATTGAGCGGCTTCTGAGAACAATAGAGCCAGATATTGAACTTATTTCTGCATAAGATATCTTTTTCCCGCACTACCCCCACTAAAACCATAAGCAGACCTATTTATGAGAGATGCAATACATACCAATCCATCGCTTCTCTGAGTCCTTGATCAATACGATGCGTTGGTTCATAACCCAGGAATTCGTGCGCTTTAGAAATATCCGCTTGGGAATGACGAACATCTCCCTTACGAAAAGCAACATAGGTGGGTTGATGATTATGTAAATGCGGAAATTTATCGATGAGTAATTCACACATCATCGTATAAAGCTGGTTTAGACTGGTACGCTCATTGAGTGCGATATTGTAGACTTGATTAATCGCTTTGGGTTCATTGGTCAAAGCAGCCAGCAAATTAGCTTGAATCACATTTTCTATAAAACAAAAATCTCGGCTAGTTTCACCATCACCATTAACATAAAGCTCTTTATTTCTGATCAATGCAGCAATCCATTGGGGAATCACTGCTGCATAAGCACCATTGGGATCTTGTCTTGGGCCAAAGATATTAAAATAACGGAGTCCTATTGATTGGGTACCATAACAGCGGTTGAACACATCAGCATAAAGCTCATTCACATATTTAGTTACTGCGTAGGGGGAGAGTGGTTGGCCAATGATCGACTCCACTTTGGGTAAATTTGGATGATCACCGTACGTGGAACTCGACGCAGCATAAACAAAACGTTTAATGCCTGTATCACGTGAGGCCACTAGCATATTTAGAAAACCTGAAATATTATTTTCATTGGATAGAATCGGATTTTCAATTGAACGTGGCACAGATCCCAAGGCAGCATGATGCAAAACAAAATCGATATCCCTGCAAGCCTCTAGACAATCTTGTAAACGACGAATATCTCCCTGAATGAACTTGAAATTTAGCCAGGCATTTTGTCCCACTGCCGCCTTTACCTGATCAAGATTATGCTGATAACCCGTTGAAAAATTATCTAATCCAACTACTTTCTGATTTAGTCTAAGCAAGGCTTCCAGTAAATTGGAACCAATAAAGCCGGCAACACCTGTAATGAGCCAGCAGTATGGATTATTTTTTAAAGTTTGCTGAATCTGCTGGTAATTTGTCATATTTTAATAATAGCGTATTATCTCTGGTGTCATAAAAAATTAGAGTCGCCAGACACTCAATCCTGCTTTGCGTAATAGACTTTCATCAAACTGAGATTTAACATCGATAAAACAACCATATTCCACAATCTTCGATTGAATCTCGCTCAATGGCTTCTGGATAAAATCCTGATGTGATACTGCAACAATCATCGCATGAGCTTGCGGCAAACTTTCCCATGACTGAAGCTCAACATCATATTCGTGTTGTGCATCCTTCTTATCAGCTACCGGATCATGAACAAATACGTCAACCCCATAATCGCGAAGCTCGGAAATTACATCGGCTACTTTGGAATTTCTCAGATCAGGGCAGTTTTCCTTGAAAGTCAATCCAAGCACAATAACCTTAGCTCCCTTCACATTAAAGCCTGCCTTGATGATTTGCTTAATTGTCTGCTCTGCGACGAATTTAGCCATATTGTCATTGATACGACGACCTGCCAAAATGACCTGTGGCATATACCCCATCATCTCAGCTTTGTGCGTAAGATAGTAAGGATCGACACCTATACAATGCCCTCCTACCAAACCAGGCCGGAAAGGAAGGAAATTCCACTTGGTTCCTGCTGCCCGAAGAATTTCCAACGTATCGATTCCCAGCTTGTCAAAAATAATCGCGAGTTCATTCATCAGTGCGATATTCAGATCACGCTGCGTATTCTCAATTACTTTGGCAGCCTCAGCAACCTTAATACTGGACGCGCGATAAACACCTGCAATGACCACTGATTCATAAAGTTTCGCAATTTTCTCCAGGGTATCCGGGGTATCTCCAGAAACAACTTTAGTAATTGTCGTAAGCGTACGCTGTTTATCCCCAGGATTGATACGCTCTGGCGAATATCCTACAAAAAAACCTTTTTTCCATTGCATTCCAGAAAACTTCTCTAGAACAGGGATACACACCTCTTCTGTTGCCCCCGGATAGACTGTAGACTCATAAATGATTGTTGCGCCTTGTTTCATGTTTTTTCCGACAGCTTCACTTGCGCTTACGAGCGCGGAAAAATCAGGCTGATGAGCAGGATCAACTGGCGTTGGGACCGCAACGATAATATAGTCTGCTTGAGATAATTCCGCAGGATTAGAAGTAACTACCAATTGATTGGCTGCCTGAAAATCTGATGCTAAAACTTCACCTGTTGGGTCAGTATGACGTTTGTAGTTCTCAATCTTGCTTGCAGAAAGATCAAACCCGATAGTATGTCGCTCTTTTCCAAACTCAACAGCAAGCGGCAATCCCACATATCCTAATCCGACAACAGCTACTGTACTCATAGATATTCCCTTTTACATATATCCTCAATATTTATATTGGAACTGAAAAAGCGTTCAATCAATTGAAAGCTCTTTTCATTGAAAGCTACCCACCAATAACCAGATAGATAATAAAAGAGTATCATGCCAGATACTGAGGCTAGTTTGTATCAGCATATTAAATAGCCGCTAATTCAACGAATTCAATTTTTATTAAGGTGTGTTATAACTAATAATATTATAAGAATGAATCAATAATCAAAAATCAATCCATGGATGAAATATTTCCAAACAGAGCCGGCTAATAGCATTAAGGGGTTAATGGAAAATGAATATTTTATATAAAATTACCACGAAAAAGAAATTAACAACAGTTCTTGTTTCAATCACTCTTATCATAATAACCGTTACTGCGTGCGGAAAAGCCAAAGATATTGAAACGCTCATTGCGGAAGCAAAGCAATATCAGCAAAAAGGAGATGACAAAGCAGCAATTATCCAATTAAAGAATGCGCTGCAGCGGAATCCGGATAACCAAGAAGCACGTTACCTTTTAGGTACGCTATACATCCAAACCGGTGATGCGCAATCTGCCGAGAAAGAGCTGAGCAGGGCAATGAGTCTAGGAATGAACCCCGTCGAAGTGCTTCCTGAATTAGGCCAAGCCTTGCTAAGTCTTGGTCAGTTCCAGCAGCTGTTAGATAAAACTGAAACGCTTCCTGAAAACATCAATTTCGCAGAAATATTAACATTACGGGGGAATGCCTCTCTTGCTCTAGGAAAAGCTGAAGATGCCAAGGCATTATTTGAACAAGCACTCAAAGACAAACCCGAGTTTCCCGATGCCCTCATTGGTCTTGCGAAATTTTCATTAGTAAAAAGAGATATTGAATCAGCTACGCGCTATGCAGAACAAGCAGTCACCAGCAATCCTGAAAATAGCGATGCCTGGTTTTTTAAAGGCGATCTTCTTCGCGCAGCGGGTAAAATTGATATGGCCTCAGCCGCCTACGATCAAGCAATCAAATTAAAGCCTGACCATGTAGCTGCCCATATCAATCGCGCTTCTATTGCAATAGAAACAAGGAGATTTGATGCTGCCCGGGCGGATCTAGAAGCAGCACGCAGAATAGCACCTGGAAATCTGTATACCGTCTATACCCAGGCATTGCTTGACTTCAGCGAAGGCAAACATGCTGTCGCTTTAGAGGCTGCTCTGAAAATAATGAGTGCAGCTCCTAATCATATGCCCAGCGTGTTACTAGCAGGTGCGGCCCACTTTTCATTGGGATCATTATTGCAAGCTGAGCAATATGTCAAACAATATCTAAAGGAAAATCCCAATAATCTTTATGCCATAAAACTGATGGCATCCATTCTACTGAAAAACCGTCAAGCAAAGCAGGCAATAGAAGTATTGACTCCGGCGCTAAATGTAGTTCAGCAAGATTCCCAATTGCTCGCCTTAGCCGGGGAAAGTTATATGCAGGCTCGAGACTTTACCAAAGCAACTCAGTATTTTGAAAAAGCAAATTCCCTTGCACCCGATAATGCAGCACTTCATACCGCATTAGCTATGAGCAAGCTAGGACAGGGTGACAGAAAGAGCGCAATTGTAGAACTGCAAGCTGCAACTGATCTGGATACCCAATCTCCCCGAGCAGGTGTTTTGTTAGTAATGACCCATCTTCAAGCCGGTGAATTCGACAAAGCGCTGTCGACAGTTGAAGCTCTTGAGAAAGAGCAACCCGATAATCCTCTTTTTCACAATCTGAAAGGTGGCATCTATCTCAGTAAAAAAGATTTGAGTAAAGCGCGCACTAGTTTTGATAAAGCACTTTCTTTGCAACCAGATTATTTTCCAGCAATCTCAAACCTTGCCAGGCTTGACCTGCAAGAGAATAAACCTGATGTTGCCAAGAAACGCTTTGAGGATATTCTGAAAAAAGACAAGAAACATATGCAAGCCATGAGCGCGCTGGCAGATATTGCACTTTCGCAAGGAAAAAACAGTGAAGCAACAGGTTGGTTAGAACGCGCTAGCAATGAGAATCCCGATGAACTTCAACCTGCTTTGCAGTTGGGAGCCCATTATTTACGCATCGGTGAAAATAAAAAATCGCTCGATCTTGCCAAAAGGCTTCAAGGATCCCACCCAGAAAACCTGAACATCATAGAATTACTAGCACACGCTCAGTTAGCTAATGATAACAAGACTGCTGCTTTAGAAAGTTATCAAAAACTGGCTGCCAGATTGCCTGATTCTGCAGCTGCACAATTCCGCTTGGCTTCTGTTCATGAAGCAATGCATAACTCAAAAGCAGCCTCAGACGCCCTAAAAAAAGCATTAACCTTGAAGCCGGATTATTTGGAAGCAAAATTAGCACAAGCCAGACTCGAAATTCAAAACAACAACTTGGAACAAGCCCTCAAAATTTCGAAGGAGATTCAGAAGCAACACGCAAACTCACCGGCTGGTTATGAGCTGGAAGGCGATTTATTAATGAGGCAGAAAAAACCTGCACAGGCATTGAGTACATATGAGAAAGCGTTCTCCCTCAACAAGAACAGCCAATTAATAATCAAGCAGTCTGCGGCGCTCAGTCAGAGCGGCAATGAAAAGCAAGCAGATACCCGCATAACCAAGTGGCTAGAAGAAAATCCAACCGACTCATCCACCCGACTATATCTTGCTGGAATTTATCTTGAAAAAAAACAATACGATTCGGCCATCAAGCAATATCATATTATTCTGGAGGAACACCCCAATGATGTGCCAACACTGAATAATCTGGCTTGGGTCTACCAGCAAAAGAAAGAACCTGCAGCAATTGAATATGCCGAAAGGGCTTATCAGCAGGCACCGGACAGCCCTGCAATATTAGACACGCTTGGATGGATACTTGTTGAACAGGGTAAAACTGATCGAGCACTGCCACTCTTGCAGAAGGCTGCCTCCCTTGCACCAGATGCTATTGTAATTCGTTATCATTTTGCAGTTGGATTGTTCAAATCTGGAGATAAAACAAATGCACGCAAGGAACTTGAGCAATTATTGGCCACCGGAGAATCTTTTCCAGGAATTAATGATGCCAAAGAATTATTGAAAGAATTGTAATTTCGTACGTACCAACACCCTAATCTCAGGTGTTCAGTTTTAATGCTCTTGAACAGAGATCAGACGAATGATACAGCCTTGTAGACCCCTTATCCAGGCAGCATTAGAAATAGGAAATTATCACTCGCTTTAAGGAAAGCTCAGATGGTATGGATATCCGACACTCGCAAAGATTATGCCCGTGACTGCAATGGCTACGCAAGCGATATGATGATAGATGCGGAATGGAAGAAAATAGCACCTCATTTGCCGCCGTGTGCAGAAACAGGGCATCCACGCACAACATGCTTTCATTCTAGGTGTAAATGCCGTTTTCTACCGCTGCAATCAGGTTGCCAGCGGGACATGCTCTCCAAGGATTTTCCTCCGTAGTAAACGGTTTACGGTTACTTCCGGAACTAGCGGCAACGGGACATGGAAGCATATTTATGACGGTTTATACCTTGCCGTCTACGATCGAGGTTGGGAGGAAAGCCCAACGCTGGCCATGATCGACCGCGCAATTCGTAAGAACCGGCCAGAATGCGCATGACAATGTTGGTTTTGATGTCAGAAAGAACATCAAGCGTCGCACAAGGGCGTATTGTTTAGTACCACAGTGTAGTGGTGTAATATATAGTCAGCTACGGAGGAGATATTTATGGGACAGATTTTACACGGAAACGCCCGCACGATGGAGGCAGCCCATCGAACGATACAGCATCGCCAAAAGTGTCTGAAGGTTGTGGTGTTCCGCAAACACAAGCTGCTGTCGCTAAACAATTGCTTATATACGTGCAACCCGCAATCCCCATCTGCCCCGGTCAGTCTTGTATCATCGCTACGACCATTCTGCATCTTCTTCTTGCTTCGCACTGCCCCCCGAAAAACCACACTCTCCATGCGGCTCGCCCAACTTAAGCTTCTAAGTTGAGCCGTCTTATTTTTTATAAAATTTATCAATTGCTTGCAATAATAAGTCTTGCTAGACGAGCGATTTCCATATAAAAATTATCTTTTTTAAAAACACTCGCAACCATGAATAATCAATGTCCCGAATGCGGCAGTGATCATGCTCACAGATCTCGCCTCAGACCAGGAGAACGCACTGCATTAAATTGGTTCCTGGTACCATTACGCTGTCGAGATTGTAAGGCGCGCTTTTGGAGAAAAAATCCATACCTTATAGCGGCTCTACTCTTTTGTAGCGGCTTATTATTAACTGCTTTAGTTTGGATAATGGTTCCATCCGACGAGATTATCGCGAGCAACGAGCATCATGATTTAGCCCGGGCTACCCCTCCCGAAACAAAAAAAGTTCAACCTCAACCAAAACTTGATTCGAATATGCTGAATGAAGTTAAAGTTATATCGGAAGCAACTAAAGATCAGTCTACAATTCCCAACACGGGGCCTAATTCATTTGTGCCGAATTCAAACGATAATCGCCTCTATACCGTTCATCTCTATCTTGAGAAAGCAATCAAAGGTAGTGCTGATGCGCAGTACCAGCTTGGTTCACTCTATCTGACGGGAAAAGGAACGTTACAAGATTTCGAAGAAGCTGCAAAGTGGTTTACGTCAGCAGCAGAGCAGAATCATGCACTTGCGCAATATGAACTAGGCTTACTCTACCACAATGGTCTAGGCGTTAATCCTGACAATGAAAAAAGCTATGTGTGGTTAAATTTGGCTGCGGCTGCCGGCATTGAGCAAGCTGTCGCAGCCCGAGATAAAATAATGAGATCACTTACTGCGAAACAGCTAGCCCAAGCTCAGAAAACAGCACGCGAATGGTTAGCGAATCAAAAAAATAATTCCAATTAATTTTTTGTGAACGCTACATGAAAGAAGTATAGGAAAATAAGAATCTCATACGTATTACACCACCGCTTTGACCATATCCTCTACAACCTTCTTGGCATCACCGAACACCATCATTGTCTTGTCCATATAGAATAAGTCATTGTCAAGACCAGCATAGCCGGCAGCCATACTACGCTTGACAACTATCACCGTGCGGGCCTTGTGTGCCTCCAGAATAGGCATACCGTAGATAGGACTGCCCGGAACATTTGCAGCTGGATTGACCACGTCATTTGCACCTAAAACAAGTACTACATCGGTATTAGGAAAATCGCTGTTAATTTCTTCCATCTCCAAAACCTGCTCATAGGGTATTTCGGCTTCAGCAAGTAGCACGTTCATATGCCCCGGCATACGACCTGCTACGGGGTGAATAGCAAAACGAACATTGACACCTTTTCGATGCAGTACTTCTGCAAGCTCTTTGACCGAATGTTGTGCACGAGCTACGGCCAAGCCATAACCTGGAATAATAATAACGCTATCTGCATTACCCATCAAAAATGCTGCGTCGTCTGCACTACCGCTTCGATAGGTTTTCTGTGTTCCATCACTCGCGCCTTGGGCACCACCTTCACTACCAAAACCACCCAGTATGACAGAGAGAAAGGGACGATTCATGGCCTTGCACATGATATATGACAGAATTGCCCCCGAGCTGCCCACCAACGAGCCAGCAATAATGAGCATTGGGTTGCCAAGTGAAAAGCCGATACCTGCTGCTGCCCAGCCAGAATAGGAATTCAGCATGGAAATCACTACCGGCATGTCAGCTCCCCCGATAGGAATGATAATGAGGAATCCGAGCAGAAATGCGATAGCTGTCATGGCAATAAATGCTGTCCAATTGGTTATTTCGCTGAAAAAGAACCATAAGCCAAAACCAATCATAACGATTGCCAGCAGCAAATTGATCATGTGCTGTCCAGTGAACACAACGGGAGCTCCGCTCATGCGACCAGACAACTTGAGAAAGGCAATGACTGAACCAGACCAGGTCATGGCACCAATAAACGTTCCCAGAAACAATTCCAGCTTGCTACCAGCTGGCAATACTTCAGACAGGCCGAATGAAACAGGATTATTGACGGCAGCAATGGCTATAAATACCGCAGCCAAACCAACCAATGAGTGCATGAAAGCAACCAATTCCGGCATGGCTGTCATCTGAACTCGTTGCGCCACAATAGAACCTACAATCGCACCTATAGCAATACACCCCAGTATCAATGCCCAATTCTCGGTAATGGTCAGAGTAGTGCCAACGGCAATCGTCATTCCAACCATTCCAAAGAAATTACCGCGCCGAGCGGAAAGAGGTGAACTAAGCCCTTTCAGGGCCAAAATGAAAAAAACCGCCGCAACCAGATAAGCGAGAGCAATCAAATCAGCAGACATTTAAGCGCTTCCTTTTTTATCTTTTTTTCTAAACATTTCTAACATACGCTGGGTGACGAGAAATCCACCGAATACGTTGATGGAAGCAAGGATTACTGCTGCAGCCCCTAACCAGGCGCCCCAATCCGATTCAGCTGGGCCTGCAGCCAACATTGCGCCTACTAAAATAATACTTGAAATGGCATTAGTCACTGACATCAGCGGTGTATGCAAAGCTGGTGTCACATTCCATACCACGTGATAGCCAACAAAAACCGCCAATACGAATACAGTAAGATGAATTATCGTTGGATCAATTTCACCAATCATGTTTGTTCCTCTTGAACTCATTAACTTTTATAGAATCTGAAGCGCACACTAAAGCAACTCTTCACTTTCTGTTTTATATTTTTTTGATCACTTCTCCACCCGAACAAACCAATGTTCCGGCAATAATCTCATCCTCCCAGTTTATTTTGAGTTCGCCATTATTTGAATCAAGCATCAAATTAAGGAAGTTCATAAGATTACGTGCATAGAGCGCGCTTGCATCTGCAGCCACTAAACCAGGAAGATTAGCAATACCAATGAGATGAACACCATGTTTTACCACGGTTTTATTCAACTCAGACAGGGGACAGTTCCCACCCGCTTCCACCGCCATATCTACAATTACCGAGCCAGGCTTCATCGCCTGAACCGTTTCTTCTCGGATCAAAACTGGCGCCGGACGCCCAGGTATCAATGCAGTTGTAATGACAATATCCGCTGCGGCAGCTCTTGCATGAACTAATTCTCCTTGCCGGCGTTTGTAATCCTCCGACATTTCAGTTGCATAGCCGCCAGCTGTTTCAGCCTTCGCTTTCTCTTCCTCAGTCAGGGGAACCTCCACAAATTTTGCACCAAGGCTTTCGACCTGCTCTTTAACTGCCGGACGGACATCAAATGCTTCAATCACTGCGCCCAGCCTTTTGGCTGTCGCAATCGCCTGCAAACCTGCTACCCCCGCTCCCAGCACTAATACTCTAGCAGCTTTAACCGTACCAGCTGCTGTCATCAGCATGGGAAAGAATTTCTGATAAACATTAGCAGCCATAATGACCGCCTTATATCCGCCAATATTTGCCTGAGAAGACAGCACATCCATACTTTGTGCACGAGAGATACGCGGCAATTTCTCCATGGAAAATGCAGTCAGGCCATGTCCAGCGAGTACCTCGATCCCTTCCATCTGATGAGGTGACAGCAAGCCAATCAAAACTGCATCCTTGCGTATCAAAGCTAGCTCATCCGTTCCTGGGCCGCGCACTTTAAGTACAATCTGTGATTGACTATATAATTGCGAAACATCATTAACGATAGTTGCACCCGCTTCTTGGTATGCAGCATCAGGAATACTCGCACCAGCACCTGCGCCAGACTGAACAAGAACAGTATGAAAACCCTTGGCAGTATATTTCTTGACCGTTTCCGGCGTAGCTGCTACACGTGTTTCTCCCGCATAAATTTCTGCAGGTATGCCTATGTGCATCGACAATCTCCCTTATCCTTTATTCAAACTTGAAAATACCTAATGCTTTGCATAATTTTCCTCGAATGCGTGATTATAAATGAAACTAGATGCATGCATTACTCTGATTGATACAATCTTACAAAATGTTCAACCATTAAATTCATACTTCATACTTATTTGCACTCGAAACATAACTACGAAAAGCAATTTCTTTATTTATTCAATTTAGATTTTTCAGACAACGATTGATCCATTGACTCGTCAATTTCTCCTGTGCACTGTTTTGTCGCAATCGCGACGCAAGACTACCAAAATCGACCCAATCCAACGGCTGATCCTGATTAAAGCACGAAAAGACATAAGTAATCTCTCCGGTTTTAGGATCTTTATGTGGTTGCAAGCACTGGGCGCAGATTTCCTTCATCATGCATTGCATCGGTGAATTAATGGATCCTATGGCAAAGTGATTTTCCTTCAAGTAAGGCTGAAGCTGGTGATGACGCGCAAAGCCCACTGCAGCCATCATCCGATCAGAACCAATCGCGATGATGCGATCAGCGTCTGCTAAGGGTATCGGTTGAACACCGAGTGTACCGCTGCCATAGGCAACCATGGCCTGAACAATATTCCCGACAAAACTAAAATCACCCGGCCTGGAGGGCTCAAACCCAGGCGCTTCATCACAACACCACACTACTGTATCTGCCGCTGACTCAATTTCAGCTACTTTGTAACGATCAATAAGTTTTTTGTAGCCTGCAAAATATAAAACGCGGGATCCTGCTGCGCGCGCCGTAGCGCCAATAGAAAATAATACCGCATTCCCGAGTCCCCCTCCTACCAGCACAACAGTCTCATCGTGAAAAATCTCGGTAGGTGTTCCAGTAGGCCCCATCAGCACAACTGGATCTTCAGGTTTGAGTAACGTGCATAAATTTGCAGATCCCCCCATCTCCAGTGCGATCAGCGAGACGCGCCCATTTGAAATATCTACCGATGCTCCTGTCAACGCTATACCTTCCATTGCTAATCGGGTATCCTCGATTGTCGTAGCAAGTGTTGCAAAATTCTGGAAGCGGTAAAACTGCCCAGGTTGAAAGTGTTTGGCAGCCATGGGAGCTTGCACAATTATTTCAATAATATTAGGTGTCAGCCTCTCCACCTTATGAACAATAGGCTTCAATTGATGATTCATTTCAGCAAAAAACTGCGAGACTGATTGAGTCGAAGAAGGCGTAATATGATCAAGCACCCGACTGACAATTGGATATCCCTGTTTAGCGCTAGCCATGGCTTTTACCACATTTCCTGAATATGACGGATGTAAATCGCCAAAGAAGCTGATAAAACGCCCATCTTCACAACGACTCAGCAATACTGCTGGTGTTTCTGGCTTAGGATTACCTTTCGGCAGACTCACAGGATTTCCCTGCTCATCACAGGCAGAAAAATAACGCCCGCTCAGCTTGAAATATTTCTCATCTTCTCTGGCAAGCACAGTATTCGGATGGGTTCCTGCAGCGACCAGAATTGCCCGGGCTGGTAACTCAACTTCTCGAGTTTTTTGCCATTGTCCTGCTTCATCCAATGCTTGGACAGAAAATCTGATCGATTTTATATGCTCCCACTCGTCTACATCCACCCGCAGAGGTGTCAGTCCTTCAGCAAACCAAATACCTTCCTCCAGCGCTTTCTCGACTTCCTCATGGTTCAGCGTATAAGAAGGACTGTCTATCAAGCGCTTACGATAAGCTATCGTAGCCCCCCCCCACGATTGCAACAGCTTCAGAATATCAGGCTCACGACCTTCCTGTACCGCCTGAGCACGCTCTGCACGAATCGCTCGAGCGTGTGTTAAAAATTCTTCTGCAATTTCCCGCTCCTCTTCGTCCCAAGAATGACGAACCTTAGCTTCACCCTGCTCTGAAACAAGTATTTCGTAGCGCTTCAGGAATTTCTCGACTTGTACCGGATAATAAGCCAGCGCTTCGGTAGCCGTATCAATTGCAGTCAGCCCGCCACCAATTACGACAGCAGGTAAACGTAGCTGCATGTTGGCAATAGAATCAGCCTGTGCTGCGCCTGATAACTGGAGTGCCATCAAAAAATCAGAAGCAGCGCGCACTCCTCGTGCTAAACCATTCGGTAAATCAAGAATTGTTGGACGCCCTGCACCAGCAGCCAATGCGATGTGATCAAAGCCCAAAGCCAATGCATCATCCGCCGTCAAAGTGCCGCCGAAGCGCACACTACCAAAGAGCGCAAACTCTGCTCGCCGCTCCAGCAAGAGACGGATTAATTTAAGAAAATTCTTATCCCAACGTACGGTAATACCGTATTCCGCCACGCCACCAAAACCTCCCGCCATGCGTTCATTCAAATCTACGCGCAACATGTCCGTATCTCGAATAGCAGAAAATGGAACGCGCTGACCATGTAGATTGACACCGGAAATCTCTGCTGGCAACGGCTCAATTTTGAGACCATCAATACCCACCACAGTATGGCCATCATTCATTAAATGGTGTGCCAAGGTATATCCGGCGGGTCCCATGCCTACAACCAATATTTTCTTGCCTGTCGATGGCTTAGGTAAGGGCCTATGTAAATCAAGTGGATTCCAGCGTGTAAGCAGGCTGTATATCTCAAATCCCCAGGGCAATTCAAGCACATCTTTGAGCGTACGGGTTTCTGCTTGAGGAATATCGACCGGATCCTGCTTCTGATATATGCAGGATTTCATGCAGTCATTACAGATACGATGCCCCGTCCCTGCGCACATGGGATTATCCAGTATAATCATCGCCAGACTGCCGACCGCTACACCCTGCGACTTGAGCTTGTGAAATTCCGAGATTCGCTCTTCCAGCGGACAGCCTGCCAGCAAAGCACCCAACTCGCTTTTCTTGAAAGAAGGTGGTTCTTCTGGATTTTTAGCTTTTAGTATAAATCCTTTTGAGCAGGAATCCTTTCCCTGTTCATGGCACCAGATACAATAATTGGTTTCATCCAATGCACCCACTAAATCAGTTCCTTCATCAGTCAATGAAAAACCTTCTCGGTGGCGCAAATGATCGAGACGATGAACGGTAAATCCTGCATGGTCATCAGTCGACAGTGACAATAAGTGAAAATAATCGAGTTTTGCTGGAGACTTGAATAACACTCCCTGCTGTGTGTGTGTTTGTCCCGAAGTTGTGCGTAATGCCCATGCAGCATAGTGCAGTGCATCATTCAAACGTGCTGTATTGCTGGCTTCATCCTCCATCCACTGCGCGACATGGGTTGCAAACACTAACTCTGAAAAAGGTTCGCCAAATTCAGCTTCCAGTTTTTGTTCTAAGGTAATGCCATCTATCGTTTGCAATACTTCATCGCTTACCTTAGTTTTTGCACGACGCTGCACAAATTGCCGCTTACAAAAATAAAGTGGGGCAAGTTCATGATGGCGTGCTGCAAGCGCACGCACCTGATTCTCAATACCAAAGAGCTGTGCAATAAAATCTTCCAACCAGGGAGCAAGCTCAATCAGAAAAGCAGATTCATCTTTAGGCGCCAACTCATCTGGATACCGGCGGGCATGATCCAGACAGGCACGTAATCCAGCTTCCCCCTCCCGCAGAAAATCTAGAAATGCCTCATCCAGCTTTACCAAACCATCACGGTTATATAAATCTGCAAAAGTCACGCCAAATTTAAGGCCGGGAGAAACAACCTCTGTTGAGAGACTGTTAAGCGTTGATGCTGAATTTGTCATAGTTTTTTGTTTGGTATTATCTGTATGAAAATAAAGGTACCGCGTCAAATCTGACGCTGGTACCGTTCTTCGCGATATTGGGATTCTGTATAGGGTGTAAGAAAATGAGAACTACTCTGATAATCGATCTAACAGATCATACCGGCTGCAACCGTATTATTACTTGTCTCATCAATCATAATAAAACTGCCCGTAGCGCGATTGGATGCATAGTCATCGCATACCAATGGCTGCTGGACTTTCATCACAACTCGCGCAATATCATTCATTTTCAAGGAATCTGTCGTCTCATGATTTAGCGTATTGACATCTACACGATAATCAATCTGGCTAACCACTCCCTTAACCATTCGAGTCGTGTGCTTAACGATATATTTGCGTTTAGGATCAAGTGACTGTTCTGACAACCAGCACAGCATTGCTGCAAACTCTTTCTTGATCTTTGGTTGCTCTTCAGTTTTTACCAGCATGTCTCCCCGGGAGATATCTAGATGATCTTCGATAGTCAGTGTGACAGATTGCGGTGCGAAGGCATCATCAAAGGAATCTTGATACAGGAGAATTTCCTTGATACGTGAGGTTAATCCTGAAGGTAGAATCGTCACGGCATCACCTACACGAATAGAACCTGATTCAACGCGGCCCATATATCCCCGAAAATCGTGCAATGCTTCCGTTTGCGGACGACAAACCCATTGCACTGGAAAACGGAAATCATCAGTATTGATATCGTGTTCAATATCAATATCTTCCAGTAAATCTATCAATGCCCTACCTTCATACCAAGTAAGCTTGTCACCCCTCTCCACCACCATATCCCCGACTAAAGCAGACATAGGAATATATTCGATATTACGCAAGCGAAGTCCTTGCGCAAAAGTAGCAAAATCATTGCATATACGCTCAAACACCTCACGCGAATAATCCACCAGATCCATTTTATTAACTGCCACGACCAAATGGGGAATACCTACCAGACTTGCTAAATAGGCATGACGACGAGACTGGGTAAGCACACCCTTGCGCGCATCGATCAGAATAATAGCTAGATTGGCAGTGGAAGCCCCTGTTACCATATTCCGAGTATACTGCTCATGGCCGGGTGTATCCGCAATGATGAATTTACGTTTGGGAGTTGCAAAATAACGATAAGCCACATCAATCGTAATACCTTGCTCCCGCTCCGCTTGCAGGCCATCGGTAAGCAGCGAGAGGTCCACGCTTTGCATTCCACGCTTATTTGAGGTGCGTGCAATGGAGCTCAATTGATCCTCAAAAATGGATTTTGAGTCATGTAACAAACGTCCTATCAAGGTACTTTTTCCGTCATCTACACTTCCTGCAGCAATAAAGCGCAATAATTCAGCACGATCAAGCCCGATATTCCCAACTACCGACATTTTAGAGCCTTCTGATAATTGATTCTTAAAGTTGAAATAATCCATATCTTCCAAAAAAAGATGCTTTTAGAAATACCCTTCTTTCTTGCGTAATTCCATTGAGGCATCTGAAGTTTGATCATCCATACGTGTCGCACCACGCTCAGTAATGCGTGTCATTGCCGTCTCAGCAATAATTTCACTAACATTTTTGGCTTGTGAAGCAACCGGGCATGTACAGCTCATATCTCCAACTGTACGGAAGCGCACCATTATTTTTTCGACTTGCTCACCCTCTTTGGGTTGTACTAGATACGATACCGGCAATAAGCCCGCATCACGTGGAATAACCTCTCGCCAATGAGCAAAATAAATGGAAGGTACTTCCAGTTCTTCCCGCGCAATATACTCCCACACATCCAGCTCAGTCCAGTTGCTGATCGGAAACACACGAATGTTCTCTCCTGGATGGGTTCGCGTGTTGTAAAGACTCCATAGCTCCGGCCGCTGATTTTTTGGATCCCATTGACCAAATTCATCACGGAATGAAAAAATGCGCTCTTTAGCACGTGCTTTTTCCTCATCACGACGAGCTCCACCAATACAGGCATCAAAACCAAATTCAGCAATAGCATCCAATAACGTGATGGACTGAAATGGGTTCCGGCTTTGGTTTTGTGATCGCAGCACTACCTTACCTCTCTTGATAGAATCTTCCATACTGCGCACAATCAGTCGTTCACCCAACTCCATGGCGCGGTGATCGCGAAATTCAATCACTTCAGGAAAATTATGCTCCGTATCAATATGCAGCAAAGGAAAAGGGAAACGCCCTGGCCGAAAAGCCTTTTCTGCCAATCGCAATAACACAACTGAGTCTTTTCCCCCAGAGAACAATAATGCAGGATTAGCGCATTCAGCTGCCACCTCTCGCATGATATGAATTGCTTCACTCTCGAGAGCATCCAGATGGGTAAAGGTTTGATTACTCATTCTCTTCTTTCTTTTAGCTTCTAAAAATAATCTTAGTGAAATCTATCTCTATTTTACCGACTTAACTTTATTTATATGCAGTCCACACTCTTTACTTTCAGGGTTCTCCCACCACCAGCGCCCAGATCGAACGTCTTCTCCAGGGGTGACCGCACGCGTACAAGGAGCGCAGCCAATACTCGGATAAAAACGATCATGCAACTTGTTGTAGGGCACATCATGCTGCTTAAGATACTCCCATACTTCGGCATTGCTCCATTCACACAGTGGATTAAACTTTTGCATGTTATTCTCAGCATCAAACGAGGATATTGCCAAACTGTCTCGAGTAACTGCTTGTTCGCGACGCATCCCTGTGATCCAGGCACGCTTACCCGACAATGCACGACGCAGCGGCTCGACTTTCCGAATGTAACAGCAGCGCTTGCGTAGCTCAACACTTTGATAGAACCCATTAGGGCCATTTTGCGCAACATAACTTTCCACTGCAGCCGCATCAGGAAAATACACCTGAATAGAAAGACCATAACGATCTCTCACCACCTGCATCAAATCATAGGTTTCTTGAGGTAACCGGCCTGTATCCAGCGTAAACACGGCAATATTCGGATAGTAACGCGCAATCAAGTCGGTCAACACCATGTCTTCAGCACCAAAACTGCTGGCAAATACAGCAGGCGCATATTCCTGCTGTATCTTTGCGAGCAAAACGTGTAATTGCTCGACCTTCTGCGCTACATCACATTGGCTCATCTATTTCCTATTTGTCACAAGACGTCTTATAGGACCGTAGCTGACTGCGAAGCTTTCTGAATTTGCAATGACTGGACAACGTTTTGTGGTAGTGAACCCGTCAAGTCGAGCTGACTATTAAAGCCAGTACAGAACTCAGCCACATCGAGTGTCCATGCATCCAATTCTGCATACCATTCAGTCAGTAATGCATCAGTTAACTCATTGGCAGGGTGCGTAAAATCTTGAGCAAGCTTAGCCAATGTTTTAGCCAGATTAGGCTTAGCTGGCAATACGCGTTGCAACTCTTCCGCCTGTTCTACCAGATCATCACATTTCCGACCACCTACCAATTGGACCACTCCTTGACCAATCAGACGTACAATCTCTTCTGCACACTTAACCGAGTCCTCAAATTTGCGCTGAAACTTAAGTGCATTACGGTAATTGCGCTCGTTTGCAGCGTCGAAGAAAGCCGTACCAATTTGTAATTGTTTTGCGCCCGCACACTCTCCACCACCAAACTGGAATACTCTGAAATCATCACCTTGACCATGATCACGTAGTACCGAGTGCACATCCTCTTGCTTAACCTCCACGATATCAGCCAGAAGTTCAGCAAAATAACCCTGACCTACCCGTCGCGTCCAGTTAAAAAATGTTTCTCCCGCTTCACGGTCTGTAGCATACGCTGATCTTACTCGCTCCACTGCGACTTCAACGCGTGCACTCGGCACTGACGGACCTTTAAAAGCCAAACCACCATTGGCCATGCCATTGCCACCGAAATACATCTGATAGTGAGGTATCAACTTACCGTACATACGCTTGCCTTCACCATAAATCCCAATATCACCACTTTCCGGTTGAGCGCAACCATTGTGGCAGCCTGAGACACGGATACGCAAGTCATCGTTCCCTCCCCATAATTTACCTCCGAGAGTCGGACTGGAAGTGATTCCCAAGCGACATGTGGAAGTTCCTGGGCAAGCCACTACATTATCGCCCGCCTTAGGTAAACCTAAGCCAAGGCCTGCTAATGCAGACTGAATAGCCGCAATATTCTCTTGTGGCACATTAACTAGCATCAGATTCTGATCCTGGGTGGTACGGATCTCGCTCAAGCCATACTGCTCCAGTATCCCAGCGATTCCTCGCATCTGCGCTACGGTCAACTGTCCGAGTCGCACACTGACCGGCACCACAAATAGCCCTGACTGCTTTTGCGCAAATAGTGCGCGGGGCGCACCGGGACCAGGTACTTCACTATCCACACCGCCAGTCCATACACCTTTGGGATAATCCTGATCAGCCAGCGCTTCCTTGACACGCACAAGCTCTTCACGATATTTCTCAATAAACCCGTCAACGCCGAATTTATCGACCAGAAACTTGATACGTGATTTAGCGCGCTTAGCTCGATCAGAATACTTATTGTGCAACGTGAGCACAGCTTCTATCACCAACAACAAGTCTTTTTCTTCGATGAACGGCTCAACCACAATTGCCTCATGAGGTTTATGTCCCAGCCCCCCGGCTACCAGCACTTTGAAACCAAAGCGCGTTCCTTGCCTGACTGCAACCACACCCAGATCATGGATCATACCCTGCGCGCAGTCCGATTCACAACCTGAAAAACTGATTTTGAATTTGCGCGGCATCAACTGATTCAAAGGCTTACGCAGAAAATGCCTGACAACTCCTTTGAGATGCTCACTGATGTCGGTATGCTCACGTGAACAGACTCCCGCCAAGGGGCAAGCCGTTACATTACGTATCGTGTTCCCGCACGCTTCACGGGTTGTCAGCTTACCTTTTGCCAGATGACGCATCACAGCCGGTGTATCCGTTAGTGGCACATAGTGCAATTGAATATCCTGCCGAGTAGTAATATGTGCTTCACCATGCTGCGCATATTCTTCCAGCGCATCAGCAATCGCATTTAGCTGCACCGGTATCAGCCGCCCACCAGGGATCTTGATACGCACCATATTGACGCCTTCCTGACGCTGCCCATAAATCCCCATTTGCAGCCGGGTAGCGGTAAAGCGATCGACATCCATACGCTGCGCACGAAAATCCTGCAATGATTGATCGTATGCGTCGATTTCCTCATCATTCGCGAGATCGGTTAAATAATCCATCCTCTTTCTTCTCTCCGTAGTTTTTTTACCACACCAGCTTTCAGCCAATGAGGATAAAAAATATTAACAATTTTATTGCTATTTTATCCGATATCTACCTGCTGGCGTTAGTTGTTATCAATACCCTTGCCCTTCAGAAAGGAAGATAGCGTCAAACAGATAAGCACCAAGCCACTTTTATGTTATTTGCCACCCCGCACAACTGGTGTTTCACTTGCGAAATGTTGATCCTCTATGCACATATATGCACTTACTTACAAGATCACCTGCTTAAAAAAGCGTATCATAGCTGCACTGTTATATATCTCAAAATAATATTAAATTAGATTAATATAACTTTTTATTATAAATAACACTTCATGAAACTACAACAACTACGCTACTTATGTGAAATTGCCAATCAAAATCTGAATTTGTCCAAAACAGCCGAGAGTCTGCATACATCACAGCCAGGAATCAGTCGGCAAATTCAGCTTCTTGAGGAAGAGTTAGGCGTGGATATTTTTGTTCGCAATGGCAAGCGTATTGTGAAAATAACTCCGCCAGGACAGGCCATTATCGAAATTGCTGAAAGAATGCTCAGAGACGCAGAAAACCTGAAGCAAATTGGCCAGGAATTCAGCGACAAGGCGAGCGGCACGCTGGTGATTGCCACGACCCATACACAGGCACGTTATGCGCTTCCTCCTGTCATCAAACGCTTTGCCGAACGTTATCCCAAGGTCAAACTCATTCTGCGCCAGGGCAGCCCCACCCAGATCTCGACTTTAGTTTCATCAGGTGAAGCTGATCTCGCGATTGCCACAGAAGCAATTGAGCTATTTCAAGAACTCGTCATGCTTCCCTGCTACCAATGGAATCGCAGTATCATTGCCCCCCCCAAACATCCCCTACTCAAGCAACATCCGCTGACCTTGGAAGCGATCGCTCAATACCCTATCATTACCTACGATTTCGCATTTACCGGTCGCTCAAAAATCAATCAGGCGTTTGAATCCAAAGGATTGGCTCCGAATGTGGTGCTTACTGCAATCGATGCTGACGTAATCAAAACCTATGTGGAGCTTGGTTTAGGTATTGGCATACTGGCGAAAATGGCTTTCGATCCGCAACGCGACAAACATCTCCGCGCAATTGACGCCGATCATCTGTTTGAATCCAGCACAACCCGAATCGGCATCAGTCGTAACAGCTATATTCGCTGTTATGTCTATGACTTCATCGAAATGTTTGCTCCCCACCTCGACCAGGCGACGGTTAAAGCCGCCATGAAAATTAAGCATAAAATACCTGTGCAAGATTCACACGAGACAATTTAATAGATGAATGCTGCAACGCAGTCATTTTTCTCATGCAGGCAATTAATCAGTGCTTCCTTAATGGCCATTCCCTCTACTCAGATCAACATCAATGGCTGACACCAAGCCGCCACGATTTCCCCATGCATTCCTGATGAAAGACACTACCTGAGCGACCTCTTCATCACGAATGATCTGCTGAAATGGTGGCATGCCGTAAGGCCTAGGATTTGCTGCGGTAGTAGGCGGATACCCTCCATTCAGCACGCTGCGAATGACGTTAGTGGGTATTGTCATGGTCACACTGCGATTACCCGCCAGCGCAGGATAAATGCCTGGCGCGCCCTGACCCGATGTGCCGTGACATTCCTGGCAGTGTTTTTTATACAGCTTCTCGCCCTGCGCCAAGTACTGCCGAACATTTCTCGACATTTCCGGATAACTCATTCTAGGCTGCGCCTCACTCTCGGGTAACGATTGCAGATAAACTGCCATAGCGCGCATGTCACCCTGTGACAAATACTGCAAGCTTTGCCTGACAACGGTTCCCATCGGCCCCGACGTCGTTGCGCCACGGGATATGCCAGACAAAAGCAACTCAACGATCTCTTCAAGAGACCAGTCCCTACTTCCTGCTTCCTGCTGGGAAGTCAGAGATGGTGCGTACCAGTTTGACCCCATAATTTGCCCGCCACCTACCGTATCGTCCTGACTAGCACCCAGCACATTCCTAGCAGTATGACAGGCATTGCAATGGCCCAGTCCTTGCACCAGATACGCACCCCGATTCCATTCCTCGCTCTTGGTTTGATCCGGCTCATACGTTCCCTGTTTGAAAAAGAGTGTCCGCCAGATATACAAGAGCGGTCTATAGTTATAGGGAAAGCGGATTTCATGAGGTGGGTTGTATTGGGAAACAGGCGGCACCGACTGAAGATAGGCAAAAATAAGGTTTGCGTCTTCACGTGTCACCTTGGTATATTCCGTAAAAGGAAAAGCAGGATAGAGGAGTCTGCCATCACGTGACTTGCCCTCATGCATCGCTTTCCAGAAATCTTCTTCACTCCAGAGGCCGATGCCTGTTTCTTTATCCGACGTGATATTAGGTGTAACAAACGTTCCAAATGACGTAGACAATCGACGTCCCCCGGAAAATGGCTGCCCTCCTTTGGCTGTATGGCACCCCAAACAATTCCCGACACGCGCGAGATATTCACCCAGCGCCTGTCGTTGCTCAGATGAGCCTGATTTTTCTGAAGATGCGTTAACTGGCAGAGCATTCGAGGTTAACAACATGACCAGCAAATATCCGAGCAATAAAAGGCTACGCTTCCATTCCCCAGCAATATGAAAAATCGCGCCTGGTTTCATTGAATCCCTCCATTTTCCAAGACGATACTCCTGCAGCGATGCGCCAATTCCTGAGAGAGTGTGCCGGCTGGGCTTGGTTTTCCCGAAACAGGCTGAGCTGCCAGCCACATCGCAATCGCATTAGTTTCGTCATCAGTCAGTTTCTTGGCAATTTCAGACATACAATCAGAGAGCTGACCTCGCATCAATCCGCCATTGCGCCAACTTCCAAATTGAGCCGTAATGTAAGCATGAGGCAAGCCCAGCAAACCCGGGATAAAAGGCTCCGCACCCATCAGAGCTTCTCCATGGCATGCGCTACAAGCTGGGATATCACGCTTGGAATCTCCTGAACGAATAAGATTCTCTGCCAGTTTCATTTCTGATGGCAGCATGGCAACTGGCTCTGGCGATGGATAAGGTAAATTTAAAGTAGAAAAATACCGAGCGATTTCCAGCATGTACTCATCCGACATATTCTCAAGCAAAATGGCCATCGGCTGATAATAACGTCGGCCATCCCTGAAATGACGTAGCTGGTTAAAGAGATATCCTTCCAGCTTACCCGCAATACGCGGATAATAAGCATCTCTACCACGCCTATCCTCTGGGCCATGGCAAATCGTGCATGCCTTAACACGTTCGGCAAGCGTATCAGGAACACTGACCAACGGTGTTTCTGCAGCACTTGCCAAGCAAGCAAAAAAAAGCAATATGATTAAAATAGAATGCTTCATGTAGCAATCATTTTTATTAATAAAGGCAGTCTGTCGTCGGATCATTTTCTCCAATGAAATTTCACGCACAAGCTTCTCTCCTGCATGGTTTGTCTCAACACAACAATACAATTATTCTGGACGAAAGTCTAAAGCAATCCGCAATTCCAGCCAAACTCATCCAATGCTATGTCGCAGCCCACTACCAGGCAAGGATAGACCCAGACACGCTGACATTGCATATTGGTCAGCATTGCGAACCCTTATCAAAGCCGATGCAAGAATATGGTACGCAGTGCGCCCTCTATATCACCGCCTACAATCCGCACAGCCAATCTCAACATATAGAAACAAATCTTACAGCTAGCAAGCAATTATGCGATCTATTATCCAGCCATTCCAGCCATATTTTTGCAGGCAAAAGTCTGGACCCGGCAGGCAAGTGGCCGGCAGAACCAAGCTTTCTGGCATTAGGCATCGATCTTGCCACCTCCAAGGCGCTCGGTAGACAATTTGATCAGAACGCCATCGTATGGATTGATTTTGATGCAATTCCCAGACTGGTTTTGTTACGTTAAAACGCCACTAACTTGATACCTCCTGAACAATCGCCTGTTTCAATGCCGTTATCTGAGGCTGATTGAGCGTCTCAGTTTTAAGTAACTCATCAGCAGTCTGGTCCAGAAGCGCACGATTTTTGCGAAGGATGCTGATTGCGCGTTCAAGCGCCTGATCCACGAGAGCACGCACAGCCGTATCGATCTTGTTGGCGGTATCCTCGCTGTATTCACGGCTCTGCGGCATAGGAAAGCCCTGCTGCAAGAAAGCCGAGCGCTCACGATCATATGCCACATTTCCCAGCGCATCACTCATGCCATAGCGCAATACCATAGCGCGCGCCATATCGGTCGCACGCACCAGATCATCCGATGCCCCGGTGGATACCTCATTGAATATCACCTGCTCGGCTGCCCGCCCACCGAGCAACACGGCCATTTTGTTTTCCAATTCCACCCGGGTCATCAGATAGCGATCTTCAGTCGGGCGTTGGATGGTGTAACCCAGCGCGCCCACTCCCCTGGGTATGATCGACACCTTGTGCACTTCATCCGTACCGGGCAATGCCAGTGCCACCATGGCATGTCCCAGCTCATGAAATGCCACAATCTTACGTTCATTTGGATTAAGCAGGCGATTACGCTTTTCAAGACCGGCAACAATCCGTTCTATCGCATTATTAAAATCATCCATCGTCACGGAAGCCGCCTTGCGTCGAGTGGCCAGCAAAGCGGCCTCATTGATCAAATTGGCTAGATCCGCGCCAGTAAATCCAGGGGTAAGTGCGGCAATCTGCTCCGACTTCACATCCGTATTCAACTTCACCTTCTTCAGATGAACTGCTAGAATCTGTTCGCGTCCGGTCTTGTCTGGGCGGTCCACCAGCACCTGACGGTCAAAGCGCCCGGCACGCAGCAACGCAGCATCAAGAATTTCCGGACGATTCGTCGCAGCTAGCAATACGATTCCGCTTGAAGGATCAAACCCGTCGAGCTCTGCCAACAACTGATTCAGTGTTTGCTCCTTTTCGTCATGCCCCCCCCATGCATAAGCACCGCGCGCGCGCCCCAATGAATCGAGCTCATCGATAAAAATGATAGCTGGCGCCATTTTCCGTGCTTGCTCGAAAAGATCACGCACTCTGGCTGCACCCACCCCGACAAACATCTCGACAAACTCTGCTCCAGAAATCGAAAAAAACGGCACCCCTGCTTCACCCGCCACCGCTCGGGCCAGCAATGTCTTACCAGTTCCGGGCGGCCCCACCAGCAAAACTCCCTTTGGCACTCTTCCACCCAGCCGGCTATAGTCGGCTGGGTTCTTCAGAAAATTAATAATTTCGATGAGTTCTTCCTTGGCTTCATCGACCCCCGCCACATCAGCAAAGGTCACCGTGGTTTCTTTCTCGACATACACTTTGGCACGGCTCTTGCCAATCGACATCAAGCCACTGCTCATGCCCCCCCCCATACGGCGTATGATAAACAGCCAGATGCCAACAAACACCAGCATTGGTACAATCCAGGATAGCAAATCGCGCAACCAAGTGCTCTTGATAATCCCAGTATAAGTCACATCATATTTGTCAAGGTTCTCTGCGAGTCCAGGCTCAACCCGTGTCGTGACAAACTCTTTAATCTCATCAGCACCGGTTTCTTTTAGCTTGCCATAAATTTGGTTTTCTGTAATGGCTACCTCCGCAACCTTACCTTGTTCTAACAGCACCTGGAATCGGCTATAAGGAATCGGCTCAATCCGGGTATATTGCGTATAAAGATTCTGCAAAAACATCATGGCAAGAATAGCGATGACGATGTACCAGAAATTGAACTGCACTCTCTTGTCCATTAAATTATTATCCATAAGACACTCCTTTCCTCAGTGAGAAAACGATTAAGAAATCATAAGAATCAGCTAAATAAGTTACAGGTCAGATTACTCCCAATCCATATATCCATGATCTTATCTTATGAGAATCAATCTTATCCATGCTTTTCAGAATGGAAAATACAAATCATGAGAAATAACGCTCGCTATCTGTAATAGCATGATGCGTTTAAGTTTGCCTCAATCTCTCCTAAGAAGTTAATTTTCATGCATTATACCTAGGTATCTGGCACGGTTTATTATGCTAAAAATCAATTAATTATAAAAAATGAAAGAACCACCGGAAGTTTATCCTAATAGTTGTTATTTTGACGTCATGGATTACGTCATTCTGCAATCTAATTCAAGCTATCACTCCGTGTATGTCAGCTCCAGCACCGAGAGCGCCCCACCTAACTCTTACTCATCCATCTTGCAAGTCAATAGTCGGCCCTGCAAAATTCACCCGGCTGCTAATATAGATTTAGCATGCCGAGTATTCACATCAACAGTCAGAAGTTCGCTCCTGATAGAATTGACCAGCTGAAGCAATAAAATGCGTAAAAAAGCCGTCTTCAGCCCCAGGCGAACCATTGCCCGCAGCAACCAGCGTAGGTTGTAACCCGTTGCACACAGTACTGCATGGAGCGCATCGCCCAGTTTTCGCTGTAACCAGCAACGATCCATTCGGTGATCTGATTTGAGATGCCCGATCGCGGGCTCCACGGCTTGGCGCCGCTTAAGCCATCTTCGTTGCTGCT
>NZ_FNPQ01000078.1:0-6594 GCF_900107335.1 Nitrosomonas sp. Nm58
AAGCTCGATACACAGACGGACAAAACCTTGGATGTGCATTTGATTGTCGACAACTACGCCACCCATAAGCACCCGAACGTCAAAGAATGGCTGGCTAAACATCCACGCTTTCACCTTCATTTCACTCCCATGCCAGCTTCCTGGATGAATTTGGTCGAACGTTTCTTCCGGGACATCACCGAAGAGCAGATTCGCCGAGGCGTATTTCGCAGTGTCGATGAACTAGAGGCGGCGATCAAGCAGTACCTGGAACATCGCAATGCTAACCCCAAGCCATATCAATGGACCGCCACTCCAGAAGCAATCTTGGCTAAAGTTACCAGAGCTAAAGAAATGTTGGGGACGTTACACTAGATTGGGGATATAAATAACAATAGATCAAAATGGAATCGATAAAATCATCGTTGAAGATGATATAGTAGAGCTCTCTCCCGGCGAGCTAGGCCGTGCTTTGTGCAGTCAATGCAGAGTGGGTTATTGCTTTGATTAAAGAAGGAATTCATGAGTCATTGAACATCACGGCGTTTAAGCTTCTGAAAGAAATTGATATGTTATGAACTCGCCTAACCACCCTTAAATCGAGTCATACTGGATAGTTTAAGACTACTACCTTGAATATGGGTAAAAAAGCTGGTAATAGGATAGCCTAAAAGTTTTTCTATACTCGTACAAAAAGATCTTGCGCAAGGCTTGCCCTCTCTTGCGCCGATTCAGGAATTTCAGCAAGTCGGTCAATATATTCAAGACGTTTTTGCATACCTCTCCCATTGGCAATTTGGATGGACAATCCAGGTCTTGCATTCAGCTCCAGCACCAAAGGACCAAGTTCACGATCCAATACAACATCAACCCCAAGATAGCCTAATCCAACAAGTTCATAACACTGTGACGCCAATATTAATAATTTATTCCAGTGAGGTATTTCAAAACCACTAATAGGAGCACCGGTATCAGGGTGCTGTTCAACAGGGCGGTTTTGCCAGACAGCATGCGTAGTACACCCGGTTGCTAAATCAATCCCCGCTCCCACTGCACCTTGGTGTAAATTCGCTTTGCCATCTGACATACGTGTAGGTAACCGTACCATTGACGCAACAGGTATTCCTCTGAATACTATAGTACGGATATCCGGAACACCACGATAACTAATTGACTCAAATAATGTATCAAACTTTACCCGATATTCGATAAGAGCCTGATCAGGTTGGCCACCAAGGCTATACATACCACTCAAAATATTGGAAATATGATATTTCAGCTCTTCCTTGGTCAACAAGCTACCATTATTATGTTGATAGCGATCATTGATTCGTCCAATGATTACATAAATACCATTGCCCCCTGAGCCGTGTGCCGGTTTAACTACGAAATCTCTATGCTCACTTACGATATCGGGAAGATTTGTTATGTCATGCTCGATTTCAATAACACCATACAACTCAGGTACTGCGATCCCAGCCGCGATTGCTAATCGCTTGGTTTGCAACTTATCATCGACCAACGGATAGAGAGAACGCTCATTGTAGCGCAGGATATAATCAGCATTCCGCCGGTTTATTCCGACAACACCTGCTCGCTTCAGATTTAGTAAGGTTCTAAACATTTTTTAGCGCTTGGCTAATGCCTGAAAGCGCCAAAGCTCTGTCAATCGGTACCCAGAGTATCGGCCAAACAACAGTGTGGCTGCTAGCACAACAAGCAGTAATTCAGGAAAAACAAATATCAAATGCTGTAGAGCATCGATATTCATCACGAGATAACCAATCGTCGCCACCAGCAAACTTCCTGCGCCCTGTTTAAATGCCTCCGCAGGACCAGCTTCATCCCAAGTGAGAGACATTCGTTCTATCATCATGGTCATGATAACCATTGGAAACAGGGCAACTGACAACCCCATCTCAAGTCCGAGCTTGTGCATGATAACGCTGGTACTAGCCATGAGAAGCACTACCATGGTCAGTACCGAGGCTAATCGTGGAATTAGCAATAGCTTCAATCGATCCACATAGGCACGCAATAAAAGCCCTAATCCGACAATCAAACAAAACAGTACTAATCCCCATAACAATTCGGTCTCCCGAAGAGCCAGTGCGATCAATACTGGCATAAATGTCCCGAAGGTTTTAATCCCAATTAGATTGCGCATCAAAACCACAACAAACGCCCCTAAAGGCACCATTAGTAATATCTTATATACATTCTGACTTTCAACCGGTAGGGAATACAGAGAAAATTCCATTATGCGCGATCCTTTCAACGCCGCACGTGATTCTGCAATATCAACTAACTCTCGAAGTGTTTTGGCTACAGAGAATTGAAGGTTCATTTCACTTCCTCCCTCGACAGAAAGACTCTTCTGATCGCCGACTTGCCATATTACAAAATTAGCAGGCAAACCCTCCTGACCATCCTTTATATTGAGTGCGCGCCATTGAGTACCATCATAGACTTGTACCCAAGATTCTAACTCTGAATAATGTTTGCCATCCTGTAGACGTAAACCCTGGATAATTCGTGAAGGGATGCGCGCCCCTGCCAGAATCCAATTAATACCCTTAGCCAGCCTAAGAGAATTATTGATATGTTCCATCAGTAATTTCAACTCCGGAGCTGGCGAAGCGGCATTCAGCTGCTGAATAACTTGCTGCGTAAAGGAAACCGTATCTGCGGATCGCTGTCGCGCCTTATCGAGCAGATCTCGGATAACTGGTCGGAAATTTTCGGGATAATCGGGTACTGATGGATAAAGCGGCGGTTTACCTGTTTCAGATGTTTTCTCAACATCCTCATAGATCATAGCGCGATAGAATAATAATTGTTTCCCTTGCGCACGCCGCTTTGCCCACAAAGCTGTGCGCCCACTGTCGTCTTGTTCAATTGCCAATCCATAATTGGCCCCCACAAAATCCTCAGCAATAATAGTATAACCAGTAGAATTGAGAGGAAGTGGCAAGCTCACTTTTACGCTGGTATCCGGTTTTGCACGAAAACTGATACGTGCTTCAACATTCCAGACCTCTGCCTGTTCAGAGGATGTTAGAGGCAATCCCAGTGTTGTTACTTTGTAAGCAGATAAACCTAATCCTATGGCACACAATACTATGACCAGAAGCAATAAATGAAGTTGTCTCATTCAGGGATAGTCAATTTTTCTAACGAGTCACGCTTTTTCTTCTTTTTCTTCACATGACCACAGTCAGCTTTACTAAGATGAGTGCGCGCCGAATCAACGAGCGCAACACCCGCAAGTGCCCGACGTCCAAGCAGGATAGGATAATTTAGAGCTCGACGGTCGATAAGATTAAATTCAATATTATGTACTTCATTTGCTAAACAAATATCCATCGTAATAACATGGCGCTCTTCTGAAACACCGCTATGTTGTTTGATTTTTAGAGAACGCAGTACGGGGCGTTCAATTTCGATGGTACGATTTGGTTTACCCTTTTCGGTTCCAAAATCAAGAATAAATCGCACCCAGTCTTTATTTCCTTTTTTAAAATGGTAAATGTCACGTGCGCTCATGGACGAGGTATTTGCTCCGGTATCCAAACGCGCAAGCATTTTCAGACCCCATGGCTCCAGTCGAATAGATTCCACCCACCCAAGGATATGTTGTAACTCAGGTTGATCAGTTTTATCATCACTTAACACTGAACCGCTTGCTATCAACAAAACGATTGTTAAAAAAAAGAAAAACTGTCCCCTTATGATTGTAATCATCAGACGATCCGAGATTATTTGATCAAAATGACAACATTATATTATCAATAAGCCACGTCCAGCCATGCTTTTTATTACCAGTGAACGATAATGGAGCGGGTGAAGGGAATCGAACCCTCGTCGTAAGCTTGGGAAGCTTCTGCTCTACCATTGAGCTACACCCGCATGCTAAAATTGCCAGATTAGGAAAATAAAACTTCAGAATCTACGCTACGCTAAACATATTCCAAATGATACAACTCACCATTAATGGTCAACCTCAGTATTTCAATAACCCTTTGAACCTTCAACAGCTATTAGAGCATATGTTATTACAGAATAAACGTATCGCTGTAGAGCGAAATGGTGAAATCATTCCTCGAAGTCAATTCACCGAACAAACACTATCTGATGGAGATCAATTAGAGATTGTTGTAGCAGTGGGCGGGGGATGATTTTTTGCATTAATTTGAATACCGACCGTTTTGCTATTCTACATGCACTCTACAATTTTCAATAAAAACTGATTCCATGGATGATTTCATCGTTGCTGGCAAACATTACTCTTCCCGACTTTTGGTTGGCACTGGCAAATATAAAGACTTCAATGAAACTAGCGCTGCTATTGAGGCCAGTGGTGCGCAAATCATAACAATAGCTATCCGTCGAACTAACATCGGCCAAAGCCCCAACGAACCCAACCTGCTTGATGTATTACCGCCTTCCCGATATACCTTGTTACCCAATACTGCTGGCTGTTATTCAGCCGATGAAGCAATTCGTACCTTACGGCTTGCACGGGAGCTGCTTGATGGACACTCTCTGGTGAAACTAGAGGTACTCGGTGATCCGAGAACATTATTCCCCAATGTGGTAGAAACCATCAAGGCTGCAGAGATTCTTGTCAAAGAGAATTTTCAAGTAATGGTTTATACCTCAGACGATCCCATTATTGCTAAGCAGTTGGAAGAAATCGGCTGTGTCGCAATTATGCCTTTAGCTTCACTAATAGGCTCGGGAATGGGTATTCTAAATCCGTGGAACTTGCAGATTATCATTGACAACACTAAAATTCCTGTGTTGGTTGATGCTGGGGTAGGAACTGCATCTGATGCAACGATTGCAATGGAATTGGGTTGTGACGGTGTGTTAATGAATACTGCTATCGCTGCTGCACAAAATCCAATTTTGATGGCCTCAGCTATGCGTAAAGCTGTAGAATCCGGACGCGAAGCCTATCTAGCTGGGCGCATGGCAAGAAAGCTCTATAGTGCAAGCCCAAGCTCACCGATTGAAGGCACTTTACCAGCTCAGTCGCAGTGACCTTTCACCCAAGCTATATAATTAATTTGAACGGCTACTATTTTGTCATCAACACGCTCTATTCGTAGCTATGTGCTTCGCCAGGGCCGTATCTCAAACGCCCAACGCAATGCTTATGAAACACTGTTATCCAAGTATGGAATTCCTTTTTCCACAAACCAATTAAATCTTGAAGAGATTTTTGGACGCAGTACTCCCAAAATCTTAGAAATAGGCTCTGGCATGGGGGAAGCCACGGTCACTATCGCTAAGCAGTATCCTCAAAAGGATTATCTTGCGATAGAAGTCCATACGCCAGGTGTGGGTAGTCTGCTTGCTCAGATTAATATGTTTGAATTGACAAACCTGCGTATCATTCAGCATGATGCAATTGAAGTCTTACAGCAAATGCTGCCACTTGAATCACTCGATGGTGTTCATATTTTTTTTCCTGATCCCTGGCCTAAAGCACGGCATCATAAGCGCAGGTTAATTCAACCTGTTTTTGCTTCACTTTTATGCGAGCGTTTGAAATTAGGTGGATACCTTCATGTTGCCACTGATTGGAAAGACTATGCTGAGCAGATTCTATCCGTTCTTAGCAACGAAGATCTCCTTACTAATACAGCAATCGATTATGCTGTACGTCCACAATATCGCCCACTGACAAAATTTGAACAACGTGGTTTACAAATGGGGCATAGCGTGTGGGATTTAATATTTACCAGAAAATAGAGTCAATAAGAGTTCCTTTTTAAATATACTTCTCGTGAATCAAAAATTGGTTTAAGTTAGTGCTGCATAGTTATGAATATATTAGAATTTCGATATGTCATCACATTACCAGCTCACTGCACAAGAAATGATTGATTTGGCTCTATTCGCATTAAATGTGAGAAGTCTTTGTGATATGTGTTGTCAAATATGGAGTCCATATGATTAAGCAGCGAGTAGATTTGCATAGTATCGCTGTGTAAATTCTGCTGGCGATAGGTAGTCCAATTTTTCCTGTTTGCGCTGCCGGTTATAAAAGATCTCGATATATTCGGTAATCTCCTGTTTTGCTTGCAGTCGTGTTTTGAATTTTTGATGATGTACCAATTCGTTTTTGAGGGTTTCCCAGAAGCTTTCCATAGGAGGTCGAGTCAACCGGAGGGAACCGCCCCTGATGTATCCCCACGAATTTACCCTCTCTCCAATGAATCGAAGTAATCTACTAAAAGGGCTTGCGCCTGCTCCAACATTGAGGCGGATAATTCAAAAACGACATAGCGGCAAGCTATCGCTGTTGACCTTAATGTGCCGCTCGATATCAGTACCTTTTAAACGTATCCCCGTAAGCCAAAGCGCAAAAATGATGAGCGCGGCAATTAATAACAGGTTGGCTCGGCGTTCGGCTTCAATCCGACTTTCGTTGGTAAAATCCAAACCATAATGCGTACTTTTAGTGTCTCGCAAGCCTTCCTCAATTTGCATACGGCTTCGATAATAATCTACGACCCGCACTGCAGAAAACGCTTTTAGCGAGGGCGATACAACCAGAAGCCAAGGCTCTTTTTCGCGTTTGGCATGTTTACGACTGGCACTGGA
>NZ_FNPQ01000016.1:0-70809 GCF_900107335.1 Nitrosomonas sp. Nm58
CCTTTGACGGTAGCAAGTTCTTCGACATGGAGGCGGCATGATTTTTCCAAAAATGGTTGCGAAATAAGAGAGTATCTTCTCCCAGCGGGAGAAGGCTTTAATGCCGAATTTTGAAGTACGATGAGTATATAAAACCAATGGGAGCGATCAGGCTTCACTCCCCGGAAGACTTACCCAATCTGTCAGGTAAACTCCAGAGAAAACGGCCGGTGCTGATCAGTTGGCGGCGTAGCAAAGCCCAGTCTTCCGCACGTTTCTTGGCGTCCAGGCAACGCAGTAGCCGAACTCTGAGTGCGGCGTCCTGATGATGCAGGATCGCTGCCCAGAGCGCGTCATTCACGTTGTAAACCCGCCCTTCCTTGAGACAAACCGGAATTACCTGTTCGACCGGTACTGCAAGATCAGTTGCAACGGTCTGCAGCGCAGCACGAATGCTGATGGCTTTGACATCCTGTTGGTTGCTCAGGTCATAAGGGGGTTGCCATGCGCTTGCTGGCCGTAACAGGTCGATATGGCTCATGACAACCAGCATAGGGGGCAAACGGCGATTTAATTGGGTAGCCTGGAAGATGCGTAAAGCGTCCAGGCAATGTCGCTCGGTCTGCCGATCAGGACGATTGGCCGGGCTGACCCATAAGATCAGATCGGCATCCAGCGCAGCGGTATGGATCTGCTTCTCATTGAAGCGCGTGCTGTCACAACCGGGACTATCGAAGATCAACGCCTGGGTGAGCCCTTCGCGTTGCAGCACAAAAGGGGTAATCGTGTGCGTCGTATCCGGCAAGATATCGGTGGCCGTGGTGAGTTTCCCGAACAGCGCATTGATCAGGCTTGATTTGCCCGCATTGGTTCGTCCCAGCACGAGGATGCGCAATGGCTCTTCAGGCGCGGCAGCAGTTTGTTCGATCTTGTTCAAATCGGCATGGGAAACGAGTGTTTGCGCCATGGCCGGTTTTGTGGCCTCATCCATTACCACCGGTTGGCGACCGCTGTAGAGATCAATCGCATAGTAGCCAACCTTGCGTATATAAGCACGCAAGAACCAGCGGTGCAGCTCGCTCTGAGCCATACCGAAACTGCGCTCCCGCAGATGTTGCCAGATCTCGCCAAACAAGGCATTCACCGGATTGATCAGCACCCTCCCCGCCCGGTAAACATTGTATGCCTGCTCTGCTTTAGCTTTCCAGCGATGCAACCGGAGCATATCACCAATGGATAGGCGATCACTAAACGGTATATTTTCAGTCATATCCTTGCGTAAGTCGCGGCTCGCCTGCTCGATGATCAACAAGGTATGCGGAACATTGAGTTCCAGGAATGGTTTCTCGGCTTGGGGGTAATAGCATTGTGATACCGTATCCAGCGTGCGCCTGCCCAATCCCAGGATCCAGGAGGCATCTTCGATCGGCCAATCCTTGGGGTCGCAGGTTTCCGCCAGTTTCTCGACCTGTTGCCAGACGGCTTCCGCTTTAGGTGGCCAGTCCGGGTTGGGCTCGGTTGCGATTTCATCGAGCAGTTGACGGTCACGCCACGCCAGCCAATGTTGCAAACCATAGCTGAGCGCACTGAATACCGCCATAGCGATGACCCAGTAAAGCAGATTGCCCGTCTGCCACAACCATAGCACCCCTAATCCGAATACCGTCAGTGTTGGCAGCCCTAATAAGATCAGCGCAAATAATCGCAGAGGTTCAATCCGTTGCAGTAATGTCTTCATTTACCGCGTAATCGCTCCTTAAGCAAGGAAGCGCCACTTTCCAGCGCTTCCACGTAGATTCGCCGCAGCGTATCAGGATCGACATTAAGACCCTCCTTACGCCGCGTGAAAAAATAAACCGCAGCCTTACCCAATGCATAAGTCGTCGCGCCGCTCGCACTCGCGCCCCATGCCGCCCCTATTGTTTGCCCCAGAACAGGAATGACTTTGGTAACAGCACGACCTACCATTCGCGCCAGGTAGCTAGATGCAATCCCCACACCCACCAGGGCGAGAAATTCCGTGATGGCGCGCTTATCCCAGCGCTGCCCGTACAGGACTGCCAGGCCGTGCAGAAGCTTTGCCTGGACTGTAGACACGGCAACCAGATCCACCACCGGCAGGGCCCCTACTCCGGCTGCCGTTAGCGAATAGCCGACAATATGCTGATGGGCGGTACGTTCATAAAGATCACGCACTTCTTTCTCACTGGTCAACTGGTGCTGCAATCCAAGGGGCAACATGAATTCAATGGCTTGCCACAACGCTTCCAGACCGTAATTGGGCGGCTCAAAACCATCCTCAGGTACAGTCAGATCCACGGCCACCCAACGTACCGGGGTGGCGCCAGGCAATTTTTCTGCGGCAGCGCGCTGTGCGAGCAAAGCTCGCCGCAGCTCGACCGGAAGGGTATTCGGCAAGGGTTCATCACCATAGGGCCAGGGGAGAATATGCTTGCTGTCAGCTGGATACAGCTCATGCAGGCCAGTTTGCACCATCAGCAAAGGCCATTCAGGGTGACGTTGACGAACTGTCCGCAGCACTTCAAATACAGGCTCCTGATGCATATCGGCCACCTTCATCACTGCCAGCAGCAAATGCGCCTGAGATTCGCAATAATGAACATCATCATTCGGATCATAGGCAACTTCTCCGAGACCACGTGTATCCAGAAACCGGACCACTGGCATATCCCCTGGGCAATCATAAAAGCGGGAATAGCGTGTGCACGGCTGAAATCCATTGCCGATCTCGGCTGCTTCGTTACCAGTCAATGCACGGATGATCGAGGTTTTACCTGCCTGAGTTTTGCCTAGTAACCATAATACCGGCAGCGGCATCTTTTTCCGCGCTTCGCGCAAGGAGGCCTCCAGCGTGGCTTCGTCTACTTTAGGGTCGAGTAGAACTGACTGGAGCTGTTTCCAGTATTCTGGCCAGTTTCTGAGATTATCAAATTTCATCAATATGAATTAATCAGTTGATTACCAGATATACTCATCACACTTCAAAATTCGGTTTTCATCATCCCTCATCCAGCCTTCTCCCAGCGGGAGAAGGTATAGCTGCCGAATTTTGAAGTGCGATGAGTATAGATAAGTATTGCTATGCTTTTTTTGAACACTATTCTACGCGTTTTGCGGATATTTCCATCGGTAAACTCAAAAAATCTAATTTTCTGGTAATGCCATAACGACAACGCAAAATACAGTTCTTATCATCCCTCATCCGGCCTTCTCCCAGCGGGAGAAGGTATAGCTGCCGAATTTTGAAGTACGATGAGTATGAGTATACTTCAAGCAGGTATGGAATGCGCTGGATACGGCGGGTATCCCTTTCATCCTGCATTAACTCACGCGAATTTATGAAATATTCGGGTTAAGGGAAATACAATGGTTTTCTTCATGTCGATAACTCTGGAGGAATTTTCCATGTTCAATTCCAAGCTTTTCATCATTACAGGTGTTCTTTTTCTGAGTCTGACAACATCGGATCTGATTTTTGCTGATACATCCAAAGCTGGCACATGGGCTACGGCTTCTCCTGCTCCCAGCAAGCGAACGGAAGTGGTCGCAGCCGCGGTCGAAGGTAAGTTATATGTGGCTGGCGGTTTTAGTAAACCCAGTATTCAGAATGTACTGAAATTGGCCATCAGCAGCGACGTGGAAGTGTATGATCCCGCTGCTAATTCCTGGTCGAGTACCACACCTCTTCCAGAAGGACGGCACCATGCCGGCATGGTTTCATACAATGGCTTGTTATATGTGATCGGTGGATTCACCCAGTCTTTCTTGTCCATCTGGCATGCGACCCCAACAGTTTATCAATATAATCCCTCAACGAAAGAATGGCGTGAATTAGCTCCCATGCCTACTGCCCGTGGGGCATTGGGGGTCACCGTTTATCAAAATCGCATCTATGCCATCGGGGGATATGATGGCAAACAAAATTCTGGCGCGGTGGAAATTTTTGATCCAGAAACAAATACGTGGTCGTCTGCTGCTTCGATGCCTACCCCGCGAGACCATTTGGCGGTTGTAACGGCTGGATCTCGAATCTATGCCATCGGCGGCCGGCCTGATCTGGATTATCATCATAATATCGGGACGGTCGAAGAATACGATCCCCATACCAATCAATGGCGATCACGGGCTAGCCTGCCTACTGCCCGGAGCGGCATTACCGCTGGCGTAATCGATGGCTGGATCTATGTGGTTGGTGGTGAATCTGAAGAAGGCACCTTTGCCACTAATGAGGCGTATAACCCGGCTAAAGATCAGTGGGACACGATGACGCCCATGCCGACGGCACGCCATGGACTCGGTTCTGCTGTAATCGATGGACGTCTTTATGTGATTAGCGGCGGACCGACACCTGGCGGCTCATTCAGTCAAGTAAATGAGGTCTTCACACCGCCGCCCACTCACGGTAGTTCACACCAGTGAATCAAGAACCATGAGGAGTTATACTCATCACACTTTGAGGGATTATGAAAACAGAATTTTGAACTACGATGAGTATATCTTGAATTTCATCCTACGGGAGCTTGCTTTTGGCGTAATATATCGCCTCACTTAGAAAGCTTGTTTGTTAGATTTTGGAGGCATAAATGGATATTTGGAGCATGATATTTGGCTTGATCGTAGGGGTAGCAATAGGTGCCGTTGGTATAAATTTGTGGAATTCCTACGTAAACAATCAAGCTATTGCAAAAGTAAATAATCTGTTTGAACAACTGTGGCATCGGCATACCCATCTTTTTCAAGAGATGAAGCAAGATATGGATAATCCCGATTACAAGTTTCAGAGAGAATTTTATGTTCTCAGGAAAAATCAGCGTTTCAGCTTGAGTCTTCCAAGATCTTGCCTGGTATATTTCTTGGAGGAGCATGATGACTTAGAGCATCAGTTAAAAACTTTAGAATCTTATGATCTCATTAGCAATGTAACTGAGCCTGGTAAGGATCTTGCCAAATACCAATTCAACGAAAAATTTGTCGAATTACTTCGTAGAAAAAATATTTAGCTTGCGGAAAGAAAGAGACAGAGGCCGCTGGCTAGAAGACAGCGGCCTTTCCACATCAAAACTTTTTATTAATAGGCGCCACTCAAAACTATTCCGATAGTTGACATGGACATAGTTTTGATTCTAAAAAGTAAAGTTAAAAAAACCTTAAATAGTCTTTATTTGGCTAGCTGCTTTTCTTTTATTTCTTCCAGCGTTTTACAATCAATGCAAAGTGAAGCTGTAGGACGTGCTTCAAGTCGTTTCAATCCTATTTCAATACCGCAGTTATCACAATAACCATATTCACCCGCATCAATTTTTGTGAGAGTTTCATCAATTTTCTTGATCAGTTTTCGTTCCCGGTCTCGATTACGCAACTCAAGCGTCATATCAGATTCTTGACTGGCTCTATCATTAGGATCAGCAAAAACCGTCGCTTCTTCTTGCATGGTGTGAACCGCCCGATCTATTTCTTGACTTAGTCCAATTCTGAGATCCTCTAAAATTTTGCGAAAATATGAAAGCTGCTCAGCACTCATATAAAGTTCGCCTTTTTTAGGTTTGTAAGAAACAACTGGTTTATGTAATTCGTGTTGCATTCCGAAAGCTCCTATTTTTTTAATTCTTATCAATAATCAAAAACAGAGGAATAACAGAAAAAGATAGATATAGCAAGTCTGCATCTGCTTTACTAGATCACTAAAATCTGTTTTGCTGATTAGTGGGGGTAGAACAATTTTAACGGCGCGCCATTATATACTCATCGCACTTCAAAATTCGGTTTTTATAACCCCTCATCCGGCCTTCTCCCAACGGGAGAAAGTATAGCTGCCGAATTTTGAAGTGCGATGAGTATACTAGCCTCTTAAGGAGCAATCGGGCTTAACCCGAATATTTCATAAATTCGCGTGATGATCACGCAGGATTTTGATTAATAGGGAAGTTTTGAGAAGGAGGGGTGTAGTGATTCATACACCCGACTGAGCAAAATCTTTCTTATTAATCAAAAGACAAGTGAGGGCACGTGCCAATTTATGAAATATTCGGGTTAAGTTGATCATCAGCTGGCCCTTCTTTTCTTGCTGTCAGCAGTACATGTCTAACCTGATACAAATTGCCCAGCACAACTGTGCAAGATTTTTAGCAACGGGAGCTCTGCTTTGGGTAATTGACCCGCCCAAGAGGGATCCAGACGTCATTAGGGAAACATTACAACCCAATCTCAGGCGTGTCATATATATAACGTTCGAGCTGTTTGATGACAAATTGATGCTCTGAAATTGTATCTTTCACCAAATCACCAATAGAGAGTAACCCTATTAATTTGCCCTCTTCAATAACGGGTAAATGGCGTACCCGCATCTCGGTAATCAGCGCCATGCAATCTTCATTTGTATTATCCAGACCAACATAGACTATTTGACGCGACATGATTTCTTTGACCAGCGTGTCTTTTACGGGTTTATTCAGCAAATATGACTTACGTGAGAAATCTCTTTCTGTCAGGATTCCAATCGGCTTATCGTCTCTCATGACCAGCAATGCACCAATGTTATTGGCCGCCATCAGCTGCATGGCATCGAAAACTGATGCTTCCGGGTCAACAGTAACAACCTTATGCCCCTTCCCATTCAATAGTTGTTTTACAGTTTTCATATCATGCTCCTTTTTGAGTAAAAAAATCCCTGGTTCATCATTCTCAATCACACTGTCTAGTTTATAGTATCTTATCCGCCACAACCAAGCGGGTTATAGGTAAGATGGTATAAAAGTAAAAGGCAAATATACTCATCACACTTCAAAATTCGGTTTTTATCATCCCTCATCCGACCTTCTCCCAGCGGGAGAAGGTATAGCTGCCAAATTTTGAAGTGCGATGAGTATAAATAGTCAATATCTCTTATCTTGCGAGAGATTCCTGATTCTCAAGCTATCATCATAGGAGAAATGCAAACAGGCGATTATTTTTATTGCTTCTGCTCATTAACCAGCCAGCAGATCATGCTGCTTACTTGCAACAAAAAGAATATTTTGTGATGTGATTGCACGATGTGCTTGTGGTATTCGTGCAACCACTCTAATGGCTAAAAGAAACCACCCCAAGTGAGTGTATTTGACAAAATTATCAGATTATTCCTAATAATTTTTGCAGGCACTTATCGATAAATGGTTGAAATACGCCCATAAAATTATCCAGATGGAGTATGCCCACAATCAATATTAATAGTCCGCCGATAATGATGCCACGCTTTAGGCCCCACACAAAACTGACCGAAGCAGGCGCCCGTAAGTAAGATGGATTCGAATATGAAAATATGATTTTCATAATAGCCAGCAACACCCCAAACAATACGCACCAGGAAAATAAGCTAAATGAGCGATACAATCTTGTTCCTAAATCTTCCGATGCCCACTCAATGACTGAAAAACGCAGACAAATAATAACAACGAGTAGCAGCACTAATGAATTCCAGAATCCGCCAAATCTCGCCTTCATTTCACTTTCGAAGCTCATGTGATTCTCCCTTCAAAAAAATAGAAAATTCCTTTAAGTTCAGATATCTACCTACTTGCTTCCAGATATGGCTACCTGAACAATCGATATTATCATGTCATCTAGTAGATTTTCTTTCGTCATCGAAAAAAATTGCCAGCGCGTTACGCACCTTAGGCGGCTCCAAGACACATTCCAAATCAATGAGATCGCTGCTTTTACCTCGCTTAAGCGCATGGCGTAAATTTAGCGCAGAGGTAAAACAATTGGCCTCGTTAATTGGTCTAACTCTACTCAAATTTCAATCAAATCTAAAAAGAGGCCGCCATGAAGCAATTTTTTGTATTCTTATCATTTGCACTATTTGTCATCATTCCAGCTCATGCCGTGGAGCCAGCGGATGAAAATCGGCTTGATGAAATCGCAAAACGTGGAACTCATGTCATGCCATTCGATCTGGAGAAAACGACACATATTTTCACCAAAACGACTGAGGGCGGAATTCAGCAGGTTATCGCCAAGAATCCACTTGATTCTGAGCAAATTCGTTTAATACGCGAGCATCTATCAGAAATTTCGACAGAATTCAGGCAAGGTGATTTTTCCAAACCAGCGCAGATTCATGGTGATGACATGCCAGGACTGGCAGCATTAAAATCCGCTCAAGCTGGGCAGATCAAGATTGAATACAAGGAGCTCCCTGATGGCGCACAGATTAACTACTCATCTGAATCGTCATCACTAATCAAAGCAATCCATCAATGGTTTGATGCCCAGTTAAGTGACCATGCCCGTCATGCCGCGCCAGGGCATCCGCATAAGCACTCCCATTAATCATCTTTTTCCCAGGTAGAGCAGACTTGCTTATCCATTCATGCCTTCCGAATATGAAATAACCCTCAGGCTAGGTTTTTTCTTCGGCATCTTCATTCTCATGGCAGGGTGGGAAGCCTATGCACCCAAGCGTCATTTGACTGTTTCAAAAATACTGCGCTGGCGCAACAACCTCGCACTCACCCTGCTCAATAGCCTTATCCTGCGGTTGGTCTTTCCTATCACAGGGACGGGTATGGCCATTTATGCGCAAATCAATGGATGGGGATTGTTCAATTGGGCGCAGGTCCCCGCCTGGCTTGCGCTTATTGTTAGCGTCATCCTGCTGGATCTGGTGATTTACTGGCAACACGTGATGATGCACGCCCTCCCCTTGTTATGGCGGATACACCGTGCACATCATGCTGATCTGGATATCGATGTAACGACGGGCGCGCGTTTCCATCCGCTTGAAATGCTGCTTTCGATGCTCATCAAATTTACAGCAATCATGATCCTGGGCGCGCCTGTGCTCGCTGTGCTGATTTTTGAAATCGTGCTCAACGCCATGGCCATGTTCAATCACAGCAACATCCATCTACCGCTCATGCTGGATCGAATATTGCGTCAACTGATTGTCACGCCTGATATGCACCGCGTTCATCACTCCGCCATCAGGCAAGAAACGAACAGCAATTACGGATTTAATCTCGCCATCTGGGATAAATTATTTGCTACCTACCGTGATCAGCCGCGGATCGGTCACAGTCATATGACTATTGGTCTAAGCGAGTGGCGTGACACGGCACTCTGCTGCCGGTTGATAAACATACTCATCATTCCGTTCCGAAAATAAATTTTCTGAGCATTTATTCTGGTTAAAAATTCAACTTACTGGTGACTGCGGAAACCGCTGTGGGGAAGTGTTTTGAGTACTTGAGCAGAAGGATAAGGCTGAATATACTCGTCACACTTCAAAATTCGGCAGCTATACCTTCTCCCGCTGGGAGAAGGTCGGATGAGGGATTATAAAAACTGAATTTTGAAGTGCGACGAGTATAGTTTGAAGTATTCGGGTTAAGTATATTGCTAGTCGTTTAATGTATGACGTTATATGATTGTGTTCATGAACAAAACTTTCGCCACGAAAGAAACGGCAGCTTTGTTTGCCAACGAGAAGATCAGGCGACGCCGCCGGAAATTCTCCAGGTTGCCTGCCGTAAATTGGCGCAACTGCACCGCGTTTCCTCCATTGAGGAATTGCGTATTCCGCCCGGAAACAGGCTTGAAAAATTATCTTGTAACCGGGATGGACAATGGAGCATCCGGATCAATAACCAATGGCGAATTTGTTTTCGATTTGAAGCCGGAGACGCGTTTGACGTCGAGATTACCGATTACCATTAAGGGATTTACATTATGATTATCCGTATCGAAGATCTGGAGAACATGGATTTCAGCGACGTTGCTGAAGGCGGAAAATTGCGCCCTATTCATCCCGGAGAGATTCTGCGGGAGGAGTTTCTTGTTCCGTTGAGCATAACTCCCCATGCGCTTTCTTTGGCATTGCAAATTCCAGCTACCCGCATTAACGATATCGTGCGGGAGCGCCGCGCGATCACCATCGACACTGCGCTCAGGTTGGCGCGATATTTTGGCAACACCGCTGAATTCTGGATGGGAATTCAAATTGATTACGACATAGCGATTACTCGCGATTCCTTACGTGATGCATTGAGTCGAATTCAACGATTTGAGCCTTCCCATGCGTGATCGGGATAAATCATCTACAAAGAATTCGTCATAGAATCGAGCGGCAATGTGTTGCCGACTTGGGATTTTCACCGGAAAATAACATGATTTTGTTGAGCAAATCCTCTAAGTTAACGACATATTGTCAAGTAATTGCAGAATTAAACTGGAAAAAATAAGAAATTTCATTCAAAAATTATTCAGCAATTATTTAATGCCTGCCCGTGCAAGCAAAATTCACTTTGAATTGTTGATCTTTTGTTGCTCACTTATACCAACCTCCCATGTCATCTGACTGAATATGCTTGCTATTTGGCGCAAATATACTCCTCGTACTTCAAAATTCGGTTTTCGTAATCCCTCATCCTGCTTTCTCCCAATGGGAGAAGGTTTTGTCGTACCAAATTTTGAAGTGCGAGGAGTATATACAATCCTGCCATAGCTGTAATTTGGCAGATTTATTTTGTTACAGATCCTTAGCCCGAATTTATGAAATATTCTGGTTAGTTGCCAAATCAAATGGAGGCATATAAGGTATCAAGATGTTAGCGATTTAGGAAGGAAGTCAGCATGCCTGAAAAAATAGAAAATCTGGGGGACTTTCTGATGGCAATTATAGGACTGCTAAAGCTCATCGAAAAATCTGGCCTGCTTCTTTTTCGCTCAAATTTCAGAACCAACTACAGCCATAGCCTGGAAGAAGTCCTTCCCAGATTGGAAAAATTAAAAGAACACGATCATATCCAATTCCCAACCGATTTTGAGGCTATGATCGAATCGGGTCTAACGGGTAATCAACTCGATCTCAAGCTTGAATCCTTCGAATACAGTTATATTGAATTTCATGAAGAAGGAGGTCTTGAAAATCTAGTGCTTGTTCTTGATAAAGGCCGAATCTTGCTGAACAGTATTGCTGGTGCCGCGCCAGGCTTTGGCTCCTTTGCCCAAGAACTCATCGAGTTCATCATCAAAGAATTGAAGCAACGAAAAGCTTAGAAAAATAGACGCTATTCAAGCCATCAGGGTCATAGAGACTGGATGTACACTAGCCCGAATATTTCATAAATTCGCGTGATGATCACGCAGGATTTTGATTAATAGGGAAGTTTTGAGAAGGAGGGGTGTAGTGATTCATACACCCGACTGAGCAAAATCTTTCTTATTAATCAAAAGACAAGTGAGGGTACGTGCCAATTTATGAAATATTCGGGCTAGATCAATATATATGACAATTTGTCACATTCTAATACGCTGGCATGTATGAACCCAATCCCGAAAGACCTAAACACTTACTCAGAGGAAACTAAAATAAACAAAATGCTAAGGAAATAATAATACTTGTCGTAAGTAAATGACAACTATTAACGGGCAAAACCGTATAGTGGTTTCAAATAGATTTAATATAGCTCTGCTACCATGATTCGTAGTTATGATTTATAACGGGTTAAATTATGATCTCTACTAATCCCATAGCTCAAATAATCTTTTTATTTGCCCTCAGCACTGCATTGTCAACCATAGTTATCCGTTTTGCTATCTCAGTGGCGCTTACGTATGGCATAGCAGATCATCCCGGTGGCCATAAACAACATGACACCATCACACCCTTTGTCGGTGGCGTGGGAATCTTGATAGCCTTATCAATAGCACTCATCATGCTGTTCAATACTCATCCTGAGGAACCGCTGAAATGGCTGGGTCTAGGACTGGGATCCATCGTCATTTTCGCCACAGGCTTTGCAGATGATTTATGGCAGCTTAATTACAAAGTGCGCCTGATCATTCAAGCTGCGGTCGCACTTGTCATGGTTCTGGCAGGTGGGGTCGTGCTCACTAATCTTGGCAGCCTCCTTCCTGGTCTGACACTAGAGCTGGGGCTGCTTGCAATTCCTTTCACGATCTTTGCCACTATCGGTGGAATCAACGCACTCAACATGATCGACGGAATGGATGGGCTTGCAGGATCGTTGTCCCTGGTTAGCCTGCTTCTGATCAGCGCCGTTGCTTTCATTGCCGGCGATTCATCCAATCTCACGTTAGCCGCCGCACTTGCCAGCGGCACAACAGGTTTCTTATATTTCAATCTTCGCCATGCTTCACAACGCCGTGCCAGGGTTTTTCTGGGTGATAACGGTAGCATGCTGCTCGGATTCCTCTTTGCCTGGCTATTGGTCGATCTCTCGCAAGAACCTAATCAGGCCATGACTCCCGTAACAGCCATCTGGCTATTCTCCATTCCACTGATGGATACCATCAGCGTCATGCTGCGTCGCGTTGTATTAAGAAAATCCCCTTTTATACCGGATCACAATCACCTGCATCATATTCTGCTGCATGCTGGTTTCAGAATCGAAGACACCGTTATTGCTATCGCGTCGCTGCACTTGCTATTTGGCATAACAGGGCTGGCAGGCTTATATCTGGGCGCACCCGAATTTGTCATGCTACTCGGTTTTCTGCTTGTCTACGCCGGTTACTTCTATGTAACCCAGCGCCCATGGTATTTCATCATGGCGTTACGTCATCTGCATACTATTTTGGGACTGACGCCTGCTGAAAAGCATGGGTTATTCTTAGGCAGCTATACAGCCCAGGAAGCTGAGAGCCTGGTCAGGCTGGTTTCCAAAGAGCTCGGACCCAGCGTGGACTCCTGGGTGCAAGTTTTAGAAAAGCACTCGTCGCATCGGGATGCTGGCAAGCGCTATGCGGTTGCCGTCAATATCCGGATGGTAAGTAATGATTGTGCTACTGACGAGGAGATCAAACAATATGTGGCCTTACTCCAACAAAGGATGATGGAACGACGGGGTATCCAGGTACGCCAATTTTTCGAGCGCAATAGCAGGAACGATCGAAGAGCCGACAATCGTGGCAGCCCCATCGGCACTGAGTTACGTATTTCGGAAAGGCGTAACCCCGATACGGGACTGCTCATACTCGAAGTCATGTTTGACAAGTTAACACCCGAACACCACCCTGCTCCTGGAATAGAAAAATCATTTTCTGAATCTCAGGCACAATCGAGAACGCAATCTACTTTGCAAGAAACTCATCAAGCAGATAAATAGCCCAGAGATTCCATCGTGACTGATCAATTTCCTTCTTCCGGTAATATCACCTGGCATCATGCCACCGTTACCCAAGCAAGGCGTGAAGCGCTAAATGGCCATCGTGGCGCAATTCTGTGGCTTACCGGATATTCTGGCGCAGGCAAATCCACGCTTGCGCATGCTGTCGAAGCACATCTGCATCAATGTGGTTATCGGACATTTGTCCTGGATGGTGATAATGTCCGCCACGGCCTTTGCAGTGATCTTGGTTTCACACCGGAAGATCGGGTGGAAAATATTCGCCGCGTCGGGGAAGTCGCCAAGCTCTTCATGGAAGCCGGCATCATCGTACTAACCGCCTTTATATCCCCCTTCCGCGCAGAACGTGAACGTGCCCGCAGTCTGGTCGAACAGGGTGATTTCATTGAAATCTACTGCGATTGTCCCATCAAAATCTGCGAATGGCGTGACGTAAAAGGTCTCTACAAAAAAGCGCGTGCAGGACAAATTATCGAATTTACTGGAATATCCTCTCCCTATGAAGCACCTGAGAACCCTGAGCTCATCGTCAACACAGGCACAACAGACCTGGCTACTTGCGTACAGCAAGTGATTAGTGAAATAAAGCAACGGGGAATTATTGAGAGGGTTTGATTGCTATTCATTATGATTAAAGGATATTTACGATGAGACTGACCCAGAATCAGGTTATGACTATTCGCCAGGCAGTTGCTGGAATCTTTGGCGCAGGTGCACAAGCATGGCTATTTGGCTCGCGAGTGAATAACAGCAAACGTGGCGGTGATATTGATCTCCTTATTCACCCTGACTCAAAAAGGGTGAATAATTTGCTCCTCAGAAAAACTCCTCTGCTTGGCCAGCTCTGACATACCTTGAGTAAGCAAAAGATTGATATTGTCATGGAGCACAACGCCGATGCACGTCCTATTGTCCAAGTTGCTCATCAAACAGAAATTCGATTATGAAGCCTCGCTCTGGATTATTCATACCCGAACAAGTCATGGTCGCCCGTCATGATCACAAGAAAGACTTAAGTGACACTTTGACTGATTTTGAGCAATGCAGCTTCACCCTTTTAGATTTGGAAAAGCTCTCCAAACAGGATCGGCGCTTGCTTGATCGGTTCGCTTATCGATATGCCTGTCCGCAAGCTAACTGTCTGGCGAAACACGACGCGACCACCCAGTATATGTTCAATACCGCTGCCGATTGTCACCTGACTATCGATACTCTTCGAGGTGGTCGGAAGCCGTTACCACGTCTACCTGGATTGCTTCGGCAGGTTATGCCTTGATGAGAATTCGCCGTATAAGCTAACAGATGATCGACGCTACTTACAACGATAAAGTCGTGGATTAAAAAAGTTTATGGGATAGCAGTGATTACATATTATTTAATATTGACGCTTGGCTGTGTGTTGTCATTGGCGCTACCACTTCGATTGTTATATCGCGAAGGAACCATGGTAATTGCATCCAGGCCAATATTCTTGTTCTCCATTTATTTTTTCTTAATTCACTTTTTAACACCTTTATACAAGGCAAGTGTCAGCCGCTTCAGGTATCAGGCCGAATATGATGAGCTAGCTATGATCTACAATGCTTTACTTAGCGTGCTGGTCTATATATTGGCTTACATTATCAGCGAATACACTGGCAAAAATAAGAAAAAGGTCATCTTAATGGCCACCGAATTCCGAGGCGCAAAGGATGCAATGTTTGTCGGCGTTTTGCTATATGCGATAGGCTTTTATTTCTCCTGGGAGGCCATGGGGGCAATAACTCATTCAATTGGGGTCGAAGAGTTTATGAGCGACCGAATAGCTGGTGGAAGCCAGCTTGGACTAGGGCAACATTTCTCAAACCTTCTCATTATTGGGAGTGTAATTTTTTTTGCGGGTTGGCTAAATTCCAGGCGACTTCTTAGATTGGTCGGTCTACTTGGTTCAATAGCAATGATCGCTTATTCGTTTTCTTATTTCGGATTATTATCAAGCAGAAATTCCATACTTATCGTTATCATTTTCCATATCACAATATTCGCGTTCTATCGCCCTACGCAAATCAAAGGCAGTACAAAGGGAATCAGATACATTTTGTTATTTCTTGCCATTGCTATTGGATTGGTTTTTGCAGGACATCAGACCACAGTAGCACGCTATACAGACCGAGGTGGTTGGCATGCGCAACAACAGTTGGAAAATGTCTGGTATACGCTTTTGGATGGAACATTCGGAAATGATGAAAATCTGCTTTGGCTGTTAGAGAATGACCATGAATACTATTTTGGCTTTACTTATCTCGCCGGGTTTGTGAACTTGATTCCAAGCGCATTATGGCCAGAAAAACCGTGGGGGGCCGGGCCAGAAATTAGAAACATGATCTATCCGGGAACCTATGTGAAGGGTGGACTTCACAACAGCTCGATTACAACGGGATTACTCACTGAGGCCAGAATGAATTTTGGTCTATTGGGAATGCTAGTTGCAGTCTTTCTTTGGGCAAAGATATCGAAGTTTTTTTTCTGGCGAATTCTTGCATCTACACATATCGTTTCTCAAACAGCATGGCTGGTCAGTGGCATTTCGCTGAGTACAATGCTCATGTACTCAGAGTTTTTGGGGTTTTTCGGGCGGTTTATTTTTCTGTTTGTTCCTCCATTTGTTCTTCTTATGCTAGTTAGAATCTTAAAACAGGCAATTCGACTACAAGCAAAAAATATGTGAGGAGGAGAGCTAAGGTGTACAAAATTTTATATGTAATATTCCACAACAGCATTTTATTTAATTTTGGATTACTCGGCCTACTTTGGGTACCTACCTTTGAACCCAAATTACAATTGGATTTATAAGCTCACGATAATGTTACGCACGAGTTTAATCTACCTTTCCGGCCTCGCATCGCTCCTGCTTGCTGACGTTCTGATCACCAAAGCGCTTCCTGCTGAAAGTATCGCTCGCTGGGCTGAAGTACGAGCCCTCGTGGGGATAAGCGGAGTGGTGTGCCTTGTTGGCCTTGAACAGGTGCTTGTTCGCAGCCGCCAATCTTCGAGCCTGTTGCTGCGGTTGATCGCCTTGCAGGTTCCAGTTCTGGCGCTTGGGGTGGGTACGCTTGTCTGGTGGCTGGGATTTCTGGGACATTGGGCCACGGCGGTTCTGCTGGCGATGGCATCAGCCGGAACGATGGCGTTTCTTCAATATTTTCGGTCGCACCATCAGCGTTTGCGTGCCCAGATTGCTGAACAAGGCTGGAAGATTCTCATATTTATCGCAATCCTGTTACTTATTTTAACCGACACGCAGTTGCCGCTCGATACACTGGTAGTTGCAATAATGCTGTTGATGATGGGTTTCTCGACGGTTATGCTTTGGCGGTTACCACCCTCCCACTTGTTTCCACAGGCTTCTGAACCACCTTCGGCACTTTATGCCATTGGAGTGAGATTCATGGTGACATCACTGCTGCTGGCGCTTGCAGTCTATGCCGAACAACTGGTGGTAAATGGATTGGGAACAGCCGAGGAAGGGGCTAGCTATTTTACCCATGCCACGTTCTTTCTATTCCCGATCTCGCTGGCAAATGGATATCTGGCCTTTCTAATCGGTCCGTGGGTGCGTGACAATCACGATCAGTTTATGTCATTCCTAAGGTCACGCGGTTGGCTGATCGGGTTTGGGGCAGTTGCCTATGCCGCAGTAGTGCACGGGATCGGTTGGGTGGGATGGACCATTATCAGTCCGGCAGCAGGAGAGTCTGACCCGATCCTGCGTGTCGTATTCTTCCTTGTCTGCATAGCCAGAACGCTTTACACATTCCCCAGTGCCTATGTCGGGGTATTTGGTCAGCCGCACCAACACGATCTGCTGATCATAGGACAACTCGCTATCCTTACAGCGGTTGCTGCTGGATTCTTTTTCATGTATCAGGGCAGTATTGTGCAACTTGTCTACATTGTTGCAATCATGAGTGCGGCGAACTGGGTTTTGCGCACTGCCCTTGGTTTTGGAGTATTAAATGTCATCGCTAAATCACGCATCTGATCCGGTAGAGAAAGAAATCGTCATGCTCGCGCCACTTCCGGCGCCGCGTAAAAGACCAAGGCTTGCCAAGATGATTCCGATTTTCCGGCAGGCAGGCTATCGGGTATTGTTCTTTGGCTGGGAACGAGTGTCCGGCGAGATGCAGGGACTTGCCTGGAGTGATTCCGAGGTTCAGGAAAAAGCTATTCTCCGCGGCGGTGGCCATGTCACCCGCAAAGCCCGACTAATGTACCCTATTTGGATGTTGGTGGTGTTCTGGCGGGTGCTACTACTTGGCCGTGGCCGGGTATTGTTCTGCCTCGGTTGGGAAACTGCGTTTCCCGCCCGGATCGCCGCGTTCATCACAAGATCGAAAGTGGTATTTGACGACGCAGATCGATTTTCAATGATTCTGCGTCTTCCAGTACCACTGCATCGGCTACTGCAATCTCTGGAAAAGTGGACTTCACGTAACTGCACTTTGCATATCATCCCGGGTTGGACACGATATGATTGGTGTGGTGAAAATATGATTGTGTTGCGTAACACACCAACTCTCGAAGATTTTGAGGCTGCTCGTCATTCGGTGCCGCAACGCTCTGACGCTGACCTCGTAGTATATGTAAATGGTTGGCTGGTTGATACTCGCGGGGCGCCGATCTTTTTGGAAGCGCTTCGGAAGCTTGAAAACCGAGATTTCAAGGTGAAGATGCATATTGCAGGTATTGTTGATACAGACACAGGCCGCGAGTTGATTGCTCATCCATCAGTGATTTTTCATGGTGAAGTTCCACAGCGCGATGCTCTCGCTCTTTACCCCACGAGTGACGTTGTTCTGACTTACTACGATCCAGATATCCCGATTAACCGTCAGGCAGAATCCAATAAATGGGGAGATTGTATTTTCTTTGGCGTGCCATTCGTCGTAAATAGTGAAGTTGAAACGGCCAGAGAGTTCATCGAGGCTGGAGCTGCGTGGGGGGTACCGTATCGTGATGTGGATGCCCTCGTCGGCCTCTTTGAGAAGCTTTCCAGAGATAAGTCTAAACTACTTGCTGCGCGCGATGCCTGTGCACGATTTATCGAACACTATCCCGTTTTTGATGCGCAAATGCGCAAAATAATAAAAATTTTGGCAAATTAAATTATTAACTTAATAAATACTACTAATACGATGATTATCAGTAAGTGTTGGTTGTCCTTACGCAAAGCATGGAGGTATGTAGTGATTTATGGCGCAGGAAAGACCTTATTCAAGGTCTTTGGCCGCCTTCGACCAAAATGGTTTTCTTCGGGTAAGAGTAGAGTGCAAGATATTGGTCTGATTGGGTGTGGCCAATTTGCATATGCAACCATTGGTTACTCTATATGGCGAAAATACGGTAATCGCTTTGCTGCCTGTTACGATATTGATCGTACTAATCATGCCTCATTTGCCCTTTTTTATGGACTGAGCCCAGATGCATCGAGCGCAACTGATGTTATAGCGGATGAACGTGTTAAGTTTGTTTACATCGCATCAAACCATGCCTCTCATACTCCATATGCAATAGATGCACTGAAAGCTGGGAAGACTGTCTTCATTGAAAAGCCAATAAGTGTCAGCATTGATCAACTTCGCTGCCTTGCGTCTGCTGTTTGCAGCGCGAGTGCGCCAATATACGCTGGTTATAACCGCCCATTCTCAGGTGCTATACGTAATTTACGCACCGAAATTGGTTCGCTCAATAAGCCGATGACGCTCAACTGTTTTGTCAGTGGTCATGTTATTGGACCAGATCATTGGTACCGCAGACCGCAAGAGGGTACTCGAATCTGCGGCAATGTAGGTCATTGGTTAGATCTTGCAGTACATATGCTCTCATGGGGTGAATTACCCGACCGCTGGCATATTCTTATTGCCTATAGCAATACCTCATCACGTGACGATGATTTGTCGATTGCCCTCACTAGTGAACGTGGTGATCTTATTAACATTGTCCTTACAGCACGCAACGAACCATTCGAGGGCATTAATGAAACTATCAATTTCCAGCAAGGTGACGTTATCGCAAAAATCGATGACTTTAGGCGTATGACGATCTGGAAAGGTCCCAATATACATAAATATCGCTACTGGCCTAAAGACGTTGGTCACAATATGTGCCTCATTCAACCTTTTTCTAATATCAAAAGGGATTGGAAAGAGGTGGAAATGTCTACCTTACTGATGCTGCACATTGCAAACATGGTCATCAATACAAAGAGTTCATCTGATTTTTCGTTCTCCAGTGAGCTTTCTAAAGCTTTTAACTAATAGGTGTTTTTATGAAGCAAATTCTTCAAAACCTGAAAACTGGCTCTACCGAGGTAGCTGAAATTCCCAGCCCGCGCGTGAACAGCGGCCAATTATTGATTCGTACTAGCCGTTCGCTGATTTCCGCTGGTACCGAGCGAATGCTGGTAGATTTCGGCAAGGCCAATCCTATCGAGAAAGCCCGCCAGCAGCCAGACAAAGTTCGCATGGTAGTAGATAAAATTAAGACCGATGGTTTGATGCCGACGCTGGACGCGGTACGTAACAAGCTGGAGCAGCCTCTGCCTCTTGGTTACTGCAACGTGGGCACAGTGCTGGAAGTAGGCAAGGGCGTAGAGGGTTTCACCGTTGGTGAGCGGATCGCTTCCAATGGTAAGCATGCTGAGGTGGTTTCAGTGCCGGTTAATTTGTGTGCACGCATTCCAGATTCAGTAAGTGATGAAGCGGCAGCGTTCACAGTAATTGGCGCGATTGCCTTACAGGGTATTCGGTTAGTACAGCCGACTTTGGGCGAGGCGGTGGTTGTGACCGGTCTGGGTTTAATTGGTCAGATCGCTGTACAGTTGCTGCGCGCACATGGTTGCCGGGTACTGGGTATTGATTTTGACCCAGCCAAACTAGAGATGGCTAAATCGTTTGGCGCAGAGGTAGTTAACCTGAGCGCCGGGGAAGACCCGATACAGGCAGCCGAGCGATTCTCGCGTGGGCGTGGGGTGGACGCGGTGTTGGTAACGGCAGCCACCAAAAGCAGCGAACCAATGCATCAAGCGGCATTAATGTGTCGCAAACGCGGGCGCATTGTACTGGTTGGGGTGACCGGGCTGGAGTTATCACGGGATGATTTCTTCAAGAAGGAGCTGACTTTTCAGGTATCGGCTTCTTATGGCCCCGGCCGTTATGACCCGAATTACGAGGAGAAGGGGCAGGATTACCCGGTGGGTTTCGTGCGCTGGACCGAACAGCGCAATTTTGAGGCTGTACTGGATATGCTGGCGGATGGCCGACTGAATGTAGAACCCCTGATTTCACATCACTTTGCTATCAATGAGGCGGGAAAAGCCTATGAGCTGATAGCAAGTGCGGCACCCTCCATGGGAATTTTGCTGCAATACCCGACAGTTGAGGAAAAACCGGAAGCAGATCTTCGGCGGCAAACGGTAGCGCTTTCTTCTCAGCGTCAACCCCTTTCTCAGCAAACCAAAGCTTCAATTGCATTTATAGGTTCTGGGAATTATTCGACGGCGGTGCTAATTCCGGCTTTCAAGGAAACCGGAGCACGTATGAAGGTAGTAGCTTCCAGTGGCGGTGTCAGTGGCGTGCATGCTGGACGAAAGTATGGTTTCGAGGAAACGACCACAGCTACCGACGATGTATTTACCGACCCGGAGATCAATACAGTAGTCATTACTACTCGCCACGATAGTCATGCCAATCTAGTGTGCAAAGCGCTACTGGCAGGTAAGCATGTATTCGTGGAGAAACCGCTGTGCCTTACTTTAGAGGAATTAGAGGAGATTGAAGCGACCCATGCTCGCCTGGAAGAGCAAGGTAAAGCGCCGTCGGTCATGGTGGGGTTTAATCGACGCTTTTCACCGCATGTGCAAAAAATCAAATCGTTACTAACCAGCGTGAGCGGGCCCAAGTCGTTTGTGATGACGGTGAATGCCGGAGCGATACCTGGTGACCATTGGACTCAGGATAAGGAAATAGGTGGTGGCCGGATAATCGGAGAAGGTTGTCACTTCATTGATTTGCTGCGCTATCTGGCAGGCACGCCGATTGTTGCGCACACTCGAATGACTATGGATTCTGCAAACAGCGATACCGTCAGTCTGCAGTTGGGATTTGCCGATGGTTCGATTGGTACTGTCCATTACTTTGCCAATGGCTGCAAAGCCTTCCCAAAAGAACGCCTGGAAGTGTTCGCTGCCGGGCGGGTATTACAGTTGGATAACTTTCGCAAGCTAACAGGATATGCCTGGCCTGGTTTTAAAAATATGAACCTTTGGAGTCAGGATAAAGGGCAGAAAGCATGCTCTGCAGCATTTGTAAAAGCGGTTTCTGACGGAGGAATAGCACCGATTCCATTTGCAGAGATTGTGGAAGTAAGCCGAATTTCAATTTTATTGGGTTCGTAGTAGCTGGAAGTTTTGTGGTTATACTCATCCCACTTCAAAATTCGGCAGCTATACCTTCTCCCTCTGGGAGAAGGTTGGATGAGGGATGATAAAAACCGAATTTTGAAGTGGGATGAGTATATTACAAGAAAGCATGAAAAATCATTCGCTCGTTATTGCTAATAGAGTGAAGCAGTCTAGGCAAGTTATGGTTTATATGGTGAGTTATGAAGAAGCAATCTTGAAGATAGATTGAAAATAGAGCTGGATTGCCACGTCGGCTTTGCCTTCTCGAAATGACGGAAATGGAGTGCCATTGTGAATGGATGGGGTAATCAGTCCGCCTGTCATTGCAAGCGGAGAGAAGCAATCCAGGGAGGTCGCTTGGGTTGCGACGTTGGGTTTCCGCATCGGCTTTCCCTCCTCACAATGACAAGAATGGGCTGCCAATACAATATAAGTATTGCTTACCCCGTCATTGCGAGCGAAGAGAAGCAATCCAGAGGAATCGCTATTTGTATATATGCAATTGAGATGAGTAATTCAGAGAAATGATTGTTTGCGTAATGAATTAGGAGGATGTAATTCTGGTTATAGCGATAGATTGCCGCGTCAGCTTCGCCTCCTCGCAATGACGGAAGAGAGGTGTCATTGTGAATGTAACGCGGTAATCAGTCCGCCTGTCATTGCGAACGGAGAGGAGCAATCCAGAATGATCGCTATTTATTATAGTGAATTTGGAAAAAGTATCTTAAGAACAAAATCTCATTGCCACGTCGGCTCTGCCTTCTCGCAATGACATATTGAAACAACTATTTCAGATGGAAAAGCAACCTGCAGTCTACATTCTGGCTAGTCAACGCAACGGGACACTTTATACCGGAGTGACTTCAAATCTGGGAAAACGGGTTTGGGAGCACAAAAACGATCTGGTTGAGGGGTTTACTCACAAGTATAAAGTACACATGCTGGTGTATTACGAGTTGCATGAGTCCATGGAGGCCGCGATAACGCGAGAAAAACAAATAAAAGCAGGATCGAGGCAAAAGAAACTGAGGTTGATTGAAGCCATGAACCCGTCTTGGCAAGACTTATACACTAGCCTTGTTTGATGAGGTTAGCGAGTTGGATTGCTTCGTCAGCTTTGCTTCCTCGCAATGACAAAAATGGAATGTCACTGCGAACATAACGCGGTAAATCGCCTACCCGTCATTGCGAGCGAAGAGAAGCAATCCAGGGAGGTAATTTGGGTCATGACGTTGGATTACCGCGTCGGCTCCGCCTCCTCGTAATGACGGAAACAGGCGTGCCAATGTAAGCACCACTCACTTCGTCATTGCAAGCGGAGGTAAGCAATCCAAAAGTAGTTGTTTGCGTAATGGATTTGGAAAGGCAATTTTGGCTGAATAGTAGCTTGATTGAAACTGAGCAGGAATGTGGATCAAAAATTATGGTTTCTATACAACACATAACTCGTTATTGGCACACCTTACGATACTTGCGCCCTGTACAGCTTTATGGGCGAGTCTGGTTCCGTTTGTTTCATCCGAAAATTGATTTACGCCCTGCTCCACCCCGCCGGATTATCGATACCGGTCAGTGGGTTTTACCAGCACGGCGCTCCGCCAGCCTGGTCGGTGCAGAGCGCTTCTGTTTCTTGAATGAGACCCGCGAACTATCGTCGCATGGTTGGGATGATGCTTCTCTGGAAAAACTCTGGCGCTACAATCTACATTACTTCGATGACTTAAACGCACAGGATGCAGCAACACGTAGTGATTGGCACAATGCCCTGCTATTGCGCTGGGTGCGTGAGAATCCACCTGCAGTGGGGTCTGGTTGGGAGCCGTATCCTACTTCCCTGCGCATTGTGAACTGGATCAAATGGGCGTTGCGCAATAATGAATTGCCACCTGAATGCATCGAGAGTCTGGCAGTGCAGGTACGCTGGTTAGCACCGCGATTGGAAATTCATTTGCTCGGCAATCATTTGTTTGCCAATGCTAAAGCGTTAGTATTTGCTGGCTTGTTCTTCGATGGCCCCGAAGCAGCAAAGTGGCTGGAGAAAGGCATGCGTATCCTGGCACGAGAGGTCCCAGAGCAAATATTAGTAGATGGCGGGCAGTTCGAACGCAGCACGATGTACCATGCACTGGCACTGGAAGACATGCTGGATTTGTGCTACATAACAACGGTTTTTAACAGCGCGATACCAGCACACTGGCAAGCTACTATGACGGATTGGCGCGCGTGCATCGAATCGATGTACAACTGGCTAGCCGCGATGTGCCATCCGGATGGAGAAATCAGTCTATTCAATGATGCAGCGATCGGTATTGCACCGACCCCAACCGAGCTTGGACGTTATGCAAGGGATCTGAAATTGATAACTTCCGAACATACCTTGGAAGGAGTGACACATCTCGCACAGAGCGGTTATGTGCGTGTAGCACAGACCGAAATGGTTGCGCTGCTGGATGTAGCACCGATTGGACCGGATTATCTACCGGGGCATGCTCATGCCGATACCTTATCATTCGAGCTTTCCGTATTTGGTGAGCGGGTGCTGGTGAACTCGGGAACATCGTGCTATGGCTTGAGTGCAGAACGCCTGCGTCAGCGGGAAACAGCAGCTCACAACACGGTAGTTGTGGATGATGAAAATTCTTCAGAAGTATGGGCGGGCTTTCGGGTAGCGCGACGGGCGCGACCGATAGGTCTGGAAATAGTGCGCGAAAGGGGTGTGAAAGTAGTTTGCAGCCATAATGGCTATCACCGTCTACCTGGCCAACCCGTGCATACACGGAAGTGGCAATTTGGCTCCGCTTCACTGGTGATCGAGGACTGTGTCAGTGGACGTTTTTGTCACGCCGAAGCAAGGTTTCATTTGCATCCGTCGGTGACGCTAGAAGTACTCGATGATGGGACCACCGGTCGCTTGTGTTTAGCTAACGGCCATAAGCTAACTTGGCAGGTGAAGATGGGTGAATTGGTGATAGAGGAAACAACTTATCACCCCTGCTTTGGCATCAGTAAATTATCGCACTGCCTGGTGTTGCGCTTGCGGGATGGCAGCAGTTGTATTCAATTTGATTGGACGTAAAATGCATATTCTTTTTTTGACTGATAATTTTCCGCCAGAGGTAAATGCACCTGCTTCACGGACGTTTGAACACTGCCGCGAGTGGGTAAAGGCGGGGCACCAGGTAACCGTAATTACCTGCACGCCCAATTTCCCAAAAGGACGAGTATTTGAAGGTTACCGCAACCGGCTGTGGCAAAGCGAAGAAATGTCGGGTATTCGGGTAATCCGGGTATGGTCGTATATCACGGCCAATGAGGGGTTTATCAAACGCATTCTGGATTACCAGAGTTTCATGATGACGGCCGCCTTGGCGGCGCCATTCGTGCGCAACGTGAATGTGGTGGTTGGCACCTCACCGCAGTTTTTTACGGCTTGTGCCGCCTATGCAGTGAGCCGATTGAAGCGGATTCCTTTCGTGTTCGAGCTGCGTGATTTGTGGCCAGAATCGATCAAAGCAGTGGGTGCAATGCAGGATTCTGCGGCTATTCGCGCTTTGGAACATCTAGAGATGTTTCTTTACCACAAAGCGGCACGAATCGTTTCTGTCACGCATTCCTTCAAGAAAACCCTGATTACGCGCGGCGTGAGCAGTGACAAGATCATGGTGGTGACCAATGGCGTGGATATGTCCCGCTTCAAGCCTATGCTCAAGGATGCTGAGCTGGTTAGCCAGTTGGGGCTGGAAGGTAAATTTGTAGCAGGTTATGTAGGCACGCATGGCTTGGCACACCATCTGGAAACCCTGCTGGATGCGGCGGAGAGGGTACGTACCTTGCCTGATGGGGCAGTATTCCACTTTATTCTGATGGGTGATGGCGCTCGCAAGCAGGCGCTCAAGGATGAAGCGGTAAGGCGGGGGTTGAACAACGTCACTTTCATCGATTCGGTCCCCAAGGATCAGGTGGCGCGCTATTGGTCATTGCTGGATGTTTCTGTCATTCACCTGAAAAAAACTGATCTGTTTACCACTGTTATCCCTTCCAAGCTGTTTGAATGCATGGGCATGGGTCTGCCGGTATTGCACGGGGTGGCGGGAGAATCAGCGGATATCGTACGAGATGAAGGGGTAGGCATTGTCTTTGAGCCGGAAAATGCCGATGAACTGGTAGCGCATTTGGTATCCTTGCTGCAGAATCGTTCTGCCTATGAGAGCTATAAGGTACGAAGCCTGGAAGCAGCGAAGAAATATGACAGAAAAACCATGGCCATGAGAATGCTAGATGTGATGGCGCAGTTAACGCGGTAAAGAACGATAGTCCCTACTGCGAATGAAATGCGGTGATTAGACTTTCCAGCGCTGCTCCGCGAAAGATCTCGCTGGGAGAATCAACATGACAAAATACATTGATGTATTCAACGGTGACGCTGACGGCATCTGCGCGCTGATTCAGCTTCGGCTGGCTGATCCGGTGGATGCTCAATTGATTACCGGCGTCAAACGTGAAATCGCCCTGCTACAGCAAGTTGATGCCACACAGGGTGATCAAATCACGGTTCTGGATATCTCGCTTGATCGCAATCGTGCCGATCTTCAGAGATTGCTTGCGACTGGCGCAAACATTCGTTATTTCGATCATCATTTTGCTGGCGAAATCCCTGTTCATAACAGATTGCAAACGATCATTGACGAGTCCCCAGAAGTTTGCACCAGCTTGCTGGTTGATCGCTATCTGAATGAACGTTATTCGCTATGGGCCATAGTCGCTGCTTTCGGTGATAATCTGGTGCAGGTCGCTGAAAAGCGCTGTGCTGAACTTAACCTGAATGCAGCCGATACCCAGCGGTTACGTCAACTAGGCGAGTTGCTCAACTACAATGGTTATGGTACGCGTATCGAGGATCTGCACTTCCACCCTGCTTCACTTTTCCAGGTGATGCGGCATTTCGTTGATCCGCGTCAAGCCTATGAGCGCTCACCTGAGCTGGCAGTGCTGGCAGCAGGTTATGAAAATGATATGGAGCACGTCAAAGCGCTGATGCCCGAACAGGTCTCCCCAGCCATTGCAGTTTATCGGCTGCCGGACACAGCCTGGGCGCGTCGCGTGATAGGCCTCTGGGCTAACGAGCTATCGCAAATGTACCCTGAACGCACTCATTTGATTCTTTGCCCGGATGGAGAAGGTATGTTCTCGATTAGCGTGCGCACTGCCAAAACACGTCCATATGGCGCTTCAGCCTTTTGTCGGCGTTATCCAGAGGGAGGTGGGCGCGAAGCGGCGGCTGGGATCAATCGATTTCCAGAAACAGCTATAACCGGTCTGATCGCTGATTTTGAGCGAACGTTTGGTTAACCTGACTGAAGATGCTATCTTTTATTTCTGCGCAGTGCGCCATACCCAAAAGACCCGGTTTTTTATAAAAAATCTTATAAAAACTCAACTATGTCACATGCATGGCAATTTCAGGTAGCTATACTGATCGTGCTTCAAAATTCGGTTTTTATCATCCCTCATCCAACCTTCTCCCAGCGGGAGAAGATATAGCTGCCGAACTTTTAAGTGCGACGAGTATAGAATTGACAAAAACTCGAGGTGTCAAAGGAGCCACCTGATTGGATCATCAATGAGATGAGGTTCTTGCTGTCGTTCCTGAAAAAAAATAGACCAGCAAAAAACAGGGTATATTCATCCCCTTTTCGTAGACTATCTCTATCTCAAAAAGAGATATAAATACTCAGTGTCGAAGCATAATAAAAAAACAGTGAATTTGATGCCAGGCTGATTACCAGTAATATTTACTGGAAGGTGCAGTCAACATCGAAGGATTTCATAAGAAAAAGTTTTATGGTGCTGTATGGTTATGTGGATAAGAAGAATTAACAAAAGATTCATAATGCCAATGGATTATTTGACCTGATGATTAAAAGTGGTTTTTCTAAGTAAAAGAGCGATCTATTGTTTAAAAATATATTAGTCGTGTGTATTGGCAACATTTGCAGAAGTCCAATGGCCGAAGGACTATTAAAGCAGGTGCTTATCGAATCAAGCAAAGCAGATTGTTTTGTAAGCTCCGCTGGACTTAATGCGCTTATCGGCCATAAGGCAGATTCCAAAGCCTGTCAGGTGATGATGAAAAAAGGAATAGATATTTCGGGTCACCGTGCCTGCCAACTTAATAGCGAGATGATCCGCAAGGCAGATTTAATTCTGGTAATGGAAACATTGCAGAAAAATGCTATTGAGGAAAATGAGCCAAGTACCAAAGGAAAAGTTTTCCGTCTCGGTGAATGGGGAAAGTTTGATATAGCCGACCCCTATCAGAAAGAACTATCAGTTTTTGAAGAAACATTGACCTTGATAGATCAAGGAGTTTCTCAATGGATAAAGAAACTAATTTAAACCCGTAGCAATTAAATTAATTCGTCAAATTCGTAAAAACGGTTTGGCCAATTAATCAGGATCACTTAAACATCTTGCTCCAATGATTAGACCAAGATTTTTTACAGTTGATATTGACATAAAATATGAATTCTATGCGTATAAAAATTTTCCTCACGCTTATTGCACTGAGTCAACTGCCTGCCTGTTCCATCATACCGGGCCAGCATATGAGCCCTTTCTCCAGGCAGTCGAGCGTAAAAATGCCGGTTACGGAAAATAATGAAACCATTCTAAAAAAACTCAACATTCAAACCATCGACGCTCAGTTAATCGTCAAATTAGAAAAGGATTTTAATACCCGTAGTCTGGGTCCGGACAATGTTGCCAACCATTATTTTGACTATCGCATCGGGTCCAAGACCATAAAAAGCGTTCCGGCCAAAGAGCCTTATAATCAATATCGAGTTGGCCCCAGGGATATTCTCAACATTACTGTTTGGGATCATCCCGAGTTAACTATTCCAGCGGGTCAATTCCGCCCTGCAGAAGCTGCCGGGAATGTTGTTGGTGAAGATGGCACATTTTTCTATCCTTATGTAGGCGTTATTCAGGCTGCTGGTAAAACTGTTGAGGAAATTCGTGATGAGTTAACCCGGAAGCTTTCTAAATATATTGAGCAGGTACAATTGGATGTACGCGTCGCCTCCTATCGAAGTCAGCGCGTTTATGTCGTAGGAGAAGTGGCGAAGCCCGGTATCCAGCTCGTCAGGGATATCCCTTTAACTGTGCTGGAAGCAATCAACGAAGCGGGGGGCGTGAAACCAGAAGCTGATCAGCGCAATATCACCTTAACCAGAGATGATAAAACTTACAGCATTAACTTGCTCAGTCTTTATGAAGGCGGCGATGTCACGCAAAACGTGTTACTCCAGCATGGTGATGTATTGAATGTACCCGATAGCGCCCTTAATAAAGTGTTTGTGCTGGGAGAAACCAATCATTTCGTCGCGGGCGGTGCTGTTGGGAGATCGCGCAGTCTGGTGATGAACAAAGCACGCATGACCTTAACGGAAGCAATCAGCGAAGCAGGCGGTTTTGATCAGCAAACCTCTGATCCCGCCAGGATTTTTGTGTTTAGAGGCGGGCTGGGAAAATCAGAAATTTTCCATCTGGATGCAAAATCTCCAGATGCCCTGCTGTTGGCAGAGCGTTTTCCACTGCAGCCGCGTGATGTGGTTTATGTCGATCGCGCCGAAGGTATTCGCTGGAACCAAATTATTGGGCAAATTCAACCGACCGTTAATTTGCTGAATTCATTTGATGGCTCGTTAAAAGTTCAGCCGTTCATTGGACGCTAAATGACCAAGATTCGGAACAGCAAAGAAATAACCGTTATACTCATCGCACTTCAAAATTCGGTTTTTATCATCCCTCATCCGGCCTTCTCCCAGCGGGAGAAGGTATAGTTGCCAAATTTTGAAGTGTGATGAGTATATATGACACCCCCCTGCACTGTGATTATACTGCCCGGCTTTTTGATGAATAGCGTTTACAGTATCCTCGCCAAACATTATCAATATTTAGTTAACTCTCTTTATGCACAATCCCATGCCTAACTCAGTTATCGATCATTCTAAGCCTCAAATGGATTACTCAGTGAATCAAGACGATGATGAAATTAACCTGGGTGATTTATTTGGCGTTTTACTGAACAGTAAGCGGTTAATCATCGCCATCACGTTGGTTACGCTATTGCTGGGGATCGCCAAAGCCTTTCTTGACAAACCGGTTTATAAAGCCGATGGTTTGCTGCAAGCGAAAGAAAATTCGCAGTCGCTTGCTGGACTTGAACCACTAACAGGTTTGTTCGAGGGTAAAACACCGGTCTTGGCTGAAATCGAGTTGATCAAGTCCCGGATGATTTTAGGAAAAACCATTCAAAGCCTTCATTTGGATATCGCTGCAAGGCCCAAATATTTCCCTGTCATTGGAGCGGCCATTGCCAGATACTTTCAAGCGCGCAATCCGGATGGCGCTATGTCTGATCCTTTATTGGGGCAAACTCACTATGCCTGGGGTGGAGAAGCTATTCAAGTCGATACTTTGACCGTGCCTGCTGACTGGGAAGATCAAGAACTCATCTTACAGGCAGGTGAGCAGGGTCAGTTCACACTGATCTATGATGACGAGATTATTCTCGAAGGCGAGGTAGGCAAACTAGCCAGTAAACAATTAGAAAATGATTCACGGTCCGTCGCAATCTTCGTGTCCTTATTAAAATCCCGCCCCGGCACCTACTTTACCGTGATGCGCCAATCCGAGAACCAGGCGATCACCCAGTTGAAAGAGAGCATTTCTATTGCCGAGAAAGGCAAAGGCACGGGAATACTTGAATTAACCGTTGAATCTCACAGCCCGAATTCCGCTGTTCGCATTCTGAATGAAATCGCCAATATTTACGTTCAGCAGAATGTTGATCAAAAATCTGCTGAATCACAGAAAACCTTAGAATTCCTGGAAAAACAGTTGCCTATCCTTAAAGGACAATTAGACGCCGCAACCGCCTCACTAAACGAATATAGAACCCGCCAAGGCTCTATTGACTTGAATCTTGAAACTCAGAATATCTTAAAGGTAGCCGTCGAGCTGAAAACTCAAATCACCCTGCTCCAGCAGAAACGGGATGAATTGCGCCAGAAATATACTGAATCACACCCCACTATCATCGCCATTGATAAACAGATTGCTCGACTGCAAAGTCAGATTACTTCGTCTGAAAAGAAAATTGAGATATTGCCGGAGACGCAGCAGGTAATTCTGCGATTATCCGAGGATGTCAAAGTAAACACCGAGCTTTATACCACGCTTCTGAACAATGCCCAGACGATCCGTATCGCAAAAGCAGGGACGATAGGAAATGTCAGAATTATCGATTATGCCATGTTGCCTGATAAACCCGTAAAGCCGAAAAAATGGCTGATTATCGGGATTGCACTCATGCTGGGGTTAATTCTGGGCGTAGCGACTGCATTTATTCGCAGATCACTCAATCGGGGAGTGGAAGATCCCAATCTGATCGAGAAGCTCCTGAATATTCCGGTATACGCCACGATCCCGCACAGCGACAGTCAGAAAATACTCGAAAGCAAACTTAAAAAGAATGCTCCGGCAAATAATCAGTTACCGGCCATTCTGGCGCTGGAAAACAAGGAAGACATCGCCATAGAAAGCTTGCGCAGTTTACGCACCACATTACATTTTGCTTTCCTGGAAGCGCGAAATAACATTGTCATGATCACCGGGCCCAGCCCAGATATTGGAAAATCATTCGTTTCGGTCAATCTTGCAGTGGTCATGGCCGATGCGGGTAAAAAAATATTGCTGATAGATGGTGATATGCGCAAAGGAATGATCCATAAAACACTTGCGGTGCCCAGGGAAAATGGTCTATCCGAGCTTATTTTTGAGGTGATCAGGGTAGAGGAAGCCATCCACAAAATACCTCACGCCAATATCGATTTTATTTCTACTGGCGCTATTCCGCCCAACCCATCAGAATTATTATTGCATGAACGCTTTGGGACTTTCCTAGAGAGTATCAGTAAAGAGTATGATCTCGTCATCATTGACTCACCGCCTATTTTGGCGGTCACCGATGCGGCGATTATTGGCCGCCTGGCAAGCGCCACGCTCATGGTCGTTAAAGCGGGTGAACATCCCCTGCGGGAATTGGAGCAAAGTACCAAAAGGCTTATGCAAGCTGGCGCCAACTTGAAAGGCATCGTGTTCAATGATCTGCCCCAATTATCTTCCCGGCATGGATATGGCTACGGTAAATATGTTTATCAATATAGCTACAAAAGTGGAAAATCAAATGCCTGATTTCACTGACGGGCAGACCGTTCCAGCAAATCCATTGCTGTTTCCGGCAAGCCCGCCGAACCGGTGTTTAACCAGAGAGAGATCTTTTCTAGGATTTTCCTGGCAATGTCGCCAGATGCTTTTCTACATCCTCCTTGCTGAAACCGATTGCACTCGCCACGCGATCGGCATGGCTGACTCGGGATATTCCTGAGATCAACCGGTGAGTGGGGCCTTCTGGCAGAAACTCGGCTTGCAAATAGCTGCCGATGCCCTCGCTCTGTAAGCGCTCGCACAATTCGTGATTATGCGTAACCAGAATCGTTGTTGCGCCAAGCTTATGAAAACCTTTGAGCACATACTCGGAAAGTGTCATTTTTTCTTCAAAAGTCGTCCCTTCCGCAAGCTCGTCGAGTACGACCAGACTGAGTGCGGTCGAATTGAAAAAAATCTCGCGGGTTTGTTTCAGTTCGTGGGCAAAGCGCCCCATTCCTTCGTCCAGACGTCCTGGTTCCGGCACCTGATAAAAAATATGCTCTGCTGGCACCAGCCGCGCCGCTGAGGCTGGAATATAGCCTCCTGCCTGCCCTAGCAACTGAATCTGCGCGACCGTTTTGCAATACGCTGTTTTTCCACCACTATTTGGTCCGGTGATAATCAGTAACCGATTGGCTGCATCCAGCCTGATATCATTGGGCACATAGTCTGGTTGTGTTTTGGCAAGCAATGGATTTTTTGCATTCGTAACGGTGAGCGTGTGCTGCCCGGCTGTGATGATTTCAGGTAATGCCATTTCTTCGCGAACAGATTGAGCATAGCGACGCAAAGACAGCAATTCATCAATCATGCCAAGTGCTTCCAATGCCTTGGCCAGATCGGGGCTTTGACGGAAAAGCTTTTGCAGCGGATAAATCACCGAATCCCGGTCGGAAGAACTGACGGCTTGCATAATGATGGGAATAATCGGCACGGTCAGGATCAGGATACCGTAACCAATATAGCTGGCACCTAACTCAACCAGCATATTCTGAAAGAAATAAAGCAGACCCGTTACGATGGACAGAAATATCAGTGATGGCAGCCATTTGAACATGGATGGGCGGAAGCGGGGAATAGGCAGGTAGCGCGGCTTCTCTTCGCTGGTTTTAAACTGGCCATCGATGACGTAAATTGGGCCCTGCATCAAAGCGTAGGTTCGTGACCCCCCAAAATCACGAATGGCCTGAATCAGTTCCTGCAAATAAGTGCTTTGGACGGGCGGCAGTGAATCCGCTTCTTCAACCAAATCGATTGCAAATTCAGTTCCATCAATGAACTGATGATAACCATATCCTCCAAACTCAAGCTTTCCCGTTTTATTTTTTGGATTATCCGTGGTGAGCCCACCCGCAAATTCTCCATAAAGAAGGTAGTAGAGTAATTCTTCCCCAGGCACCATTTTCTTAACAAAACTATCAAGCGCTGCGAACAGTTGGGGATTGGCTGCCAACTCACGTAAGGCTTCCTGTTTTTTTTGCAACAGCTGTGCATCATGAGTAGGCCTGGCCAATGAGCGATAAAGGACAGATTGCCCTATCTGGGTTTCTGCCTGATTGATTTCGTCAAATAAAGCATCCGCTTCAATCGCATTGAATGTCTTGGGATCCAGCACACCATAATCAGCGTCGGTTGGCTGCGTATCCCGTACGCCTGCAGGCTGCTTACCACTCGATAAAATAAATGATCCACGCCAGATAGGAATGGAATTGGATTCGGTTGCATCACTCATGATTGTTTCCCCTATTTTGACAAAATGATTCAAATGGCTCTTACGCTAATTAGTATGCACATAACTTTATCTGATTTTATTTCAATGCGTGGCATAATCGGGTAAACGATTCCCGCGTAATCGATCATTTCTTTCCCCAATAAAAATTGATAATCACATTCTGAGTACAGTTGCCTATTGAGCCAGCAGAAAAAATGGTTCAGGCATTTTTATCATGCAAAAAACAAAAATATTGTCCCGTTTGCTCATTTTTCTATTCATCGTTGCGCTGCTGGGTTATGCCGGCTGGCAGCTAACACGCAAATCCCCTGTGGAAGTTGAACTTGCCGCGATTACACGCGGTACAGTGGAAGCCACTGTCGTCAATACGCGTGCGGGTACGATCAAAGCCTGCCGGCGTGCCAAACTGGCTCCTGCTGTGGGAGGACAAATTATTAAACTGCCCGTAGATGATGGCGATCGCGTCGAGGAAGGGGCGATACTGTTGGAACTATGGAATGCCGATCTGGTGGCGCAATATGAACTGGCCAAACAACAATTGGCTACCGCCAAAAGCCGCCAACGCGAAGCCTGCATCATGGCTCAAAATGCCCAACGCGAATCAATCCGTACCCAGCAGCTCGTTTCCCAAGGGTTTGTCAGCCCACAGCGTGCCGAAGATGCCGATGCCAATGCGCAAGCCCGCCAGGCGGGCTGTGCAGCTACAGCAGCCGATGTCAAGCGCGCGCAAGCACAAATCGAAGTCACTCAGGCCAATCTGGATCGCACCATACTGTATGCGCCCTTTGCTGGCATCATTGCCCAGGTTACGGGTGAGCTGGGTGAATACACCATGCCCTCCCCGCCAGGCATTCCTACACCTCCCGCGATTGACCTGATTGATGATTCTTGTTTGTATGTCAGTGCGCCGATGGATGAAGTGGATGCGCCTAAAATAAAAATCGGACAGGAAGCACGCATTACGCTGGACGCACTGCCTGGTCAATCCTTTGCTGGAACGGTGCGCCGTATTGCGCCATATGTCACAGAAATCGAAAAGCAGGCACGCACCGTGGATGTTGAAGTCAATTTTACTGAAGGCTCAAACTATGTTCTTTTAGTAGGTTACAGCGCGGATGTCGAAGTGATCACTGATCGGCATGAACAAGTTCTGCGTATCCCAACCTCCGCTATCCGGCAACAGGGCAAAGTGCTGATATTGGGTCAGCATGATCGCCTGGAAGAACGTACGCTGAAAATGGGACTGGCCAATTGGGCATTCACGGAAATTATCAGTGGCTTGGCGGAAGGCGATCAGGTAGTGACCTCCTTTGACGATGAAGGTACTGTGGCCGGCGTGATCGTCAAACCCAAAACAGCTCAGCCATGATCCAGCTTTCAGCCATTACCCGCGCCTTTCATATGGGAGATCAGGAGATTCGTGCGCTCGATCACATTGATCTGGAAATTGTCTCGGGTGAATATGTATCGATCATGGGACCTTCTGGTTCAGGGAAATCCACCCTGCTCAACGTCATCGGCCTGCTGGATAGGCCAGATAGCGGACGCTACCAGCTCGATGGCAAAGACGTCACTGATTTAACCGAAACCGAGCAGGCGCGTGTACGTAGAGAAAAAATTGGTTTTGTTTTTCAATCGTTTCATCTTGTCCCTCGCCTCACCGCTGCAGAAAATATCGAGCTGCCGCTGATCCTAACCGGTATTCCACCAGTTGAGCGCAAAACGCGCGTGGAACAGGCATTAGCTGCCTTTAATCTGAGCGAACGCGCTCGACATCGCCCGGCTGAATTATCCGGTGGCCAGCGCCAGCGGGTCGCGATTGCACGCGCGACCATTCTGCGCCCAACCGCCTTGTTGGCGGATGAACCAACAGGCAATCTCGATCATCGAATTGGCTCGGAGGTAATGGCGCTACTGGAAGATCTGCATCATACCGGCACTACCCTCATTGTGGTGACACATGATCGCGAACTGGGATTACGGGCACACCGCCGCATTGCCATGCGCGATGGCCATATCGTGGCAGATGAACAATGAAGCTACGGGATACCCTGCAATTTTCATTCAAGACGGTCACGAGTTACCCTATCCGCTCATTTCTCATCATTCTGGCGATGGCGCTGGGTGTGACTGCAGTCGTCGTCCTGACTGCGCTGGGTGATGGCGCACGCCGTTATGTGATTCATCAATTCTCATCAATCGGTACCAATCTGATCATCGTTTTACCTGGTCGTGCTGAAACCGCTGGCAGCTTCCCCGGTGCAGCCATGGGGCAGACTCCACGTGATCTGACATTAGAAGATGCCCGCTGGATTGGCCAGCTTCCTCAGGTGCGGCGCTATGCTCCGCTCAATGTGGGATCTGCTGAACTCGCTGGCGCCAGCCGCTTGCGGGAAGTCACTGTACTGGGCGGTACCGCAAATATTTTGCCCATCCGGCACATGGAGCTTGCGCAAGGCAGCTTTCTGGCACATGGCTCGCAACACAGCGCACAAATCGTATTGGGAGCAAAACTGGCTGAGGAATTTTTTCCCGATGGCAACGCAGTAGGTCAGCGTATCAGGCTAGCGGACCGGCGATTCATCGTATCAGGTATCCTGGCCAGTCAGGGAGAAACGATGGGATACAATTCAGATGAGATCGTCATTATTCCGATTAATCATGCCCAAGCGCTCTTCGATACCACCTCGCTTTTTCGCATCCTGATCGAAGTCAGGAATCGCACTGATATTCCCTCTGTTAAAGAAGCCGTTCGTCAGGCACTGATTCAACGTCACGATGGCGAAGAGGATGTTACCATCATTACCCAGGATGCTGTGCTCGCCACTTTCGACCGCATTCTGCGGGCGCTCACGCTCGGCGTGGCTGGCATTGCTGCGATCAGTCTGGCGGTAGCCGGTATTCTGGTCATGAATGTCATGCTGGTAGCAGTCAGTCAGCGCACAAGCGAAATCGGCTTACTCAAAGCACTCGGTGCACCTGCGAGCGATATTCGTCGTTTATTTCTCGCTGAAGCCGCCTGGTTATCCCTTACGGGCGCCATCTTCGGTCTTATTCTGGGATATCTGGGTAGCCTGCTGATTCGCCTTGCTTATCCGCAGCTACCTGCCTGGCCGCCTGTCTGGGCCAGTCTGGCCGGCATCATGGTTGCGCTGACAACCGGTATTATTGCCGGTCTGCTGCCTGCCGCCCGCGCTGCACGCTTGGATCCCGTCAAAGCATTGAGTGGCAAATGAAAATACTCGACACGTTTCAGTTTGCGCTCCATGCCCTGACAGCCCATCGGCTCCGCACACTATTGTCAGCATCGGGGATTGCTATTGGCATTGCGGCCGTCATCCTGCTGACTTCGATTGGCGAAGGGATTCAGCGTTTCGTGCTGGCTGAATTTACCCAGTTTGGCACCAATATCCTGAACGTTACCCCAGGGAAAACCAAAGCACATGGTAGATCGGTTGGCTCCATCAGCAGTGCGCGCATACTGACGATTGAAGATGCACTGGCCGTTAAGCACTCGCGCTATGCTCAATACGTCAACCCCAGTGTCATGGGTAATGCTGAAATCCGTGCGGAAGGCCGCAGTCGGCGTGTTACCGTTTACGGGCAAGGTCATGATTTTGACAAAGCCTTCAATATGAGCGTGGCGACTGGGCAATTCCTGCCTGCGGATGATCCACGCAATCCACGCGCATTTGCTGTACTCGGTGCAAAAACGCATAGCGAGCTATTCGGCAATGCCAATCCGCTCGGCGCCATCTTGCAGGTCGGCGGCTCACGTTTCCGTATCATCGGAGTCATGGCGCCCAAGGGACAAATTCTCGGATTTGATCTGGATGATACCGTATTCATTCCCACTACGCGGGCGCTGGAAGTATTTAACCGCGAAGGCCTCATGGAAATCCAGATCGTCTATCCGCCGGAAACGTCCTTGAATGCCGTCGTGGAAGACGTGCGGCGCATTCTGATTGAACGGCATGGACGCGAGGATTTTACGCTTACCCCTCAGCAGCAGATGCTCAGTACCCTGTCTACCGTATTGAACATACTCACCTTTGCCGTCGCTGCTTTGGGCGGGATTTCGCTATTGGTCGGTGCTGTGGGTATGGTGACGCTCATGCATATCTCCGTTGCTGAGCGCGTGGCAGAGATTGGCTTGCTCAATGCACTAGGCGCTACCCGTGGCCGTATCCGCCTGCTGTTTTTGATGGAGTCTACCGTACTGTCTACGCTCGGCGGATTAGCCGGGCTGGCGATTGGCACCGCGCTTGCTTCGCTGCTCAAAATCGTGGTGAGCGGTTTACCCGTCAGTATTCCGTGGAATTTTGTCATGGGCGCCTTGGCAGTATCCGTGTTGATCGGCCTGGCGGCAGGCGTTATCCCCGCCATGCACGCCGCACGGCTCAATCCGATCGATGCGTTGAGGGCGGAGTAACTGGTTTAGCCCCCTCTGACTTTGTTGATTTAACCCGAATATTTCATAAATTGGCACGTGCCCACACTTGTCTTTTGATTAACAAGAAAGATTTTGCTCAGTCGGGTGTATGAATCACTACACCACTCCTTCTCGAAACTTCCCTATTAATCAAAATCCTGCGTGATCATCACGCGAATTTATGAAATATTCGGGTTAATTATTTTCTATTGAATTCATACAGGTAAGCGTTATAAGCTCTCATTTTCAACACTCATTTTAGTAGCGTACATTTCATGAAAAAACCCGTTAGCCGCATTCTCCTCATCAATGATGAGAAGCTGATTCTGAAGGCATTCGTCAAAGGATTAAACGTCGCGGCCAAGTCGATGGAAAATCCGCTGGGTATCAGCTTTACAGGCGTCACGACCGCACATGAAGCACTGAAGGCCATTGAGGAAGAGGGTGACATCCAGGCTTTAGTGGTCGACGATAAGTTGTATACCCTGCAAAGCGAACGGAGAGGTTCGCGCAATCTGCAAATGACCGCATTGGAGCTCGTACAGAAAGTTTCTCGCTTCCGCCCTGAGCTGAATATTTATGTATTGATCGCTCAAGAACAGGAGGATGAAGTCGTTGATGCACTCTTTTCCGAAACGGTGGACGGCTATTTTTACCGTGAAGAGCGTGACTACCGCGGCATGTACCGCATCCTTAATGCACAGCTCCAGGATAAAGCGCGTACACCTTTCTATGACCAACTCAAGCATTATGTTTTGATGGCCAAAGATGCCTGGCATACACCGGGGCACTCTTCCGGTGATTCACTGCGCGACAGCCCCTGGGTAAGCGATTTCTACGAATTTATCGGTGAGCATATTTTTCGTGCCGATCTGTCCGTGTCTGTCCCCATGCTCGATTCGCTGATGGAACCCACCGGAGTAATCGCCGAAGCACAAAAAATTGCAGCCAAAGCGTTTGGCGCACGCCGCACCTTTTTTGCTACCAATGGCACTTCTACCGCCAATAAGGTAATTTTCCAGACTTTGCTCGCCCCAGGAGAAAAATTACTGTTGGATCGAAACTGCCACAAGTCGGTGCATCACGGCGTAGTCCTTTCGGGCGCCCACCCGGTTTATCTCGATTCCTCCGTCAACAAAAAGTTCAGTATCTATGGGCCGGTTCCCAAACAAACCTTATTCAGCGCAATCGAGCAGCATGCCGATGCAGAAGCCTTGATATTGACCAGTTGCACTTACGATGGCCTACGCTACGATCTTCCTCCGATCATCGAAGCTGCGCATGCGAGAGGAATCAAGGTCATTATCGATGAAGCCTGGTATGGCTTTGCCCGCTTCCACCCGGCTTTCCGTCCCACTGCCTTGGAAGCAGGCGCGGACTATGCGACGCAAAGTACTCACAAAGTGCTGTCTGCTTTCTCCCAATCCAGCATGATTCATGTCAATGATCCTGATTTCAACGAGCACCTGTTTCGTGAGAATTTCAACATGCATACTTCCACCAGTCCGCAATACAGCATGATTGCGAGCCTGGATGTGGCGCGCAAGCAGGTCACGCTGGAAGGATACAAATTGCTCTCGCGCACATTGGAGCTCGCAAGAGAACTCCGTTCACATATCAATTCCACGGGGGTATTTCAGGTGCTGGAGCTGCCCGAACTGCTGCCCGATGAAGTCAAGCATGACAGTATCCAACTCGATCCCACTAAGGTGACGGTGGATATTTCACGCTGCGGCTTTACGGTAGAAGAGCTGATTCGCGAATTGTTCGAGCACTATAATATTCAAGTGGAGAAATCTACTTTCAACACGCTTACCCTCCTGCTGACCATCGGCACAACCCGCAGTAAGGTATCGCGTCTTTATGATGCGCTGATGCGCATTGCGCGTGAAGGCCGCGCGCCACGACGGCTTTACCAGACGCCGGAGATTCCTCATTTCACTGAGTTGAGATACTTGCCACGCGATGCATTCTACTGCGGTGGTGAATTAGCACCGTTACTGGATGAAGAAGACAAGGTCAATAAAAGTCTCGAGGGAAGAGTATGCACCGATCAGATCACGCCCTACCCGCCTGGTATACCGGTGCTGGTGCCAGGGCAAACCATTACCAATAGCGTCATACACTATCTGGTCAGCATGTTACGCTCGCAAAAACGCGTGGAAGTTCATGGCATCGTCTATGATGGTTATCTGCCCTGCCTGAGGCTACTGACTGCTGCTGAGGAAAGAAATCTGAGGAAGCTACCTTAAGGCAGGCTGGTTACGGTATGGGTGGAATGGTTTTATTGGAGGGTATGGAGCTTATATCATGAGCAGTGCTGCCTGCCTTATTTTTTACCAAGCGTTTTGCCGGGAACCAGATTTTGAAAATACTTCCTTTTTCTATCTCACTGACAATTTCCATGCGAGCCTGATGACGACCTGAAACATGCTTGACGATCGCCAGCCCTAAACCGGTTCCACCGGTTTCACGGGAACGACTACGATCAACCCGGTAAAACCGCTCCGTCAGACGCAGGATATGCTCCGGTCCAATGCCGATGCCACTATCCTGGACATAAAACAAGCCTTGATCCTGCTCTTCTGTCCAGTTCAATGAGATCTCCCCGCCTTCGGGCGTATAACGCACGGCATTACTGACAAGATTACCCAAAGCACTGCGTAATTCATCTACACTGCCTAGCAAATGAGCATCACTTAAAATATTCAAAGTAATATGATGGTGTTCTGCACTGAGCGATTGCGCTTCTTGAAACAAGCTGTGCAGCAATTCGGCAATATCGATGTCTTCCTCATGCAAGATATTCTGGGCGTTCTCAAGCCGCGACAGGGTCAGTAAATCCTCAACCAGCCGTTGCATCCGTTTTGCCTGATCAGCCATTAAAGTTAATGCACGCTTTTCCATCTCGCTGTCTTTAATTTCTTCATCTAACAGCGTTTCCAGAAAGCCGCCTATGATGGTCAAAGGTGTGCGCAACTCATGTGAAACATTGGCGATGAAATCCCGGCGCATGATTTCCATTTTTTCAAAGCGGGTAATGTCCCGGCTGATCAGCAGCTTCTCCTTGTCTCCATAAGGCACCAACTGGAGTGAGAGTATCATTTCTTCATATCGGGATTGTTTGATCACCAGGGGTTTACTGTAATCTCCAGCAGTCAAATACGTTACAAACTGCACCTGCCGGACCAAATGGGTAACATGCTGGCCAACATCGAGCTTCAAATCCAAGCTCAAGTGTTGTTCAGCAGAGGGGTTACACCATTCAATGCGATTCGCTTCATCCAAAATAATAATCCCTTCCGGCATTGCTGACGTTGCGCGCTGCAAACGTTCCAGCGCCTTGCTCAGGGTCTGCCGGCTTCGATAATAGCGTCGGATAAAGCGTGTGAGTCGAATGAATACGTCTCCCCATGGACCAAAACTGCTGGGTATAGTGGATATCGTGGATGGATCAATAGAAGTATGATCAAAGCGCTGAAACCAGCGATCAAGAGAAGCCAGGCAATAGGTATGGTGTATCGTTATTCCCAGCAGGATAAAGCTGAATAAAAGCAGTGCCGTTACAGCATCTACCGCAACCCATAGCACGGCTGTAACCACGATCAGCAAGAAAATACCAGTCAAACGTTGCCAGAGATCAAACACGTCAATATCTCGGTCTTAGGAAGGAATAAAAAATTTTTCTGGATGCTTTAGAAATTTACATCTTTCCAGGTAACAAGCTTGGGAAAGATTCACTCGCTGGGTATTATGCTTGAAAAACCAGACAGGCACAGAAAAAATGTTCGGGTATTAGGCCAAGCGTATTCCAGGATAAAAACTACTTGTGAGTACCTATGAATTCACTTTCTAATAAGTCTTTAAAATGATCCGGCACTCTTTTATTCAACGCCTACTTCGCACCGTGTTGAAAAACGATAACCTGTCCCCCTCACTGTTTGAACCAATTCATCCTTCCCGACTTCTTCAAGCGCTCTGCGCAGTCTTCGTATATGAACATCCACTGTTCGATCTTCAACAAAGACATGATCTCCCCACACGCGATCAAGCAACTGTCCTCGCGTATGCACACGCTCGGTATGCGTCATCAAAAAGTGCAATAGACGAAATTCGGTCGGTCCCAGTGCAATTTCTGATGATTTTGATTGATTCTCCCCATCGTCGTTAACGGTTACTCGATGCGTTGTCGGATCTAATTTTAGTCCACCCACCTCAACCACTTCATCTGACACTTCTGGTAAGCGTCGGCGTAGCACTGCCTTAATGCGCGCAATGAGTTCGCGGGGTGAGAAAGGCTTAGTGATATAATCATCTGCACCAATTTCCAATCCGGTTACTTTGTCACTCTCCTCCACGCGCGCCGTTAACATGATAATGGGAATCGCCCTCGTTCTCGCTCCCTGCCGTAGCATCCGGGCAAACTCGATGCCGCTCACATTTGGCAGCATCCAGTCCAGTAGCACCAGATCTGGCAACACGTCATTAACCATATCCTTCGCTTGTTCTGCGCTGCCTGCGCATAAAATAACGTATCCTGCATTGCGTAAATTGTATGAAACCAGTTCCTGGATTGCGGGTTCATCTTCTACAATCAATATTGTTGCAGCCATTAGCGACTCCACTCAAAAAAATATTTTCTAAAAATTTCTGAGATAATATAAAGATATCATTACATTTTTATGACAAACATCATAGATGTCATATATCGCCAATCTCAATTTTTTAAATAGACACCCATGGCAGGACTTAATAAATACACTCCCATTCCAACTGAAATAAAACTCCACAAAAAATCGAAGGTACTGGAAATCTCCTTCAATGACGGTAAGACTTTTCAACTACCCTGCGAGTTTCTTCGAGTCTACTCTCCCTCAGCAGAAGTAAGGGGGCATGGTCCGGGGGATGAAATCCTGCAAACAGGCAAGCAGGAGGTATCGATTACGCATATTGAACCTATAGGCCATTACGCTATCCAGTTGAATTTTTCTGATGGTCACAATACTGGGCTTTACTCGTGGGATTTACTTTATAATTATGGATTGAACCAAGATGCAATGTGGCAACGTTATTTGCAACGGCTAAAAGAAGCTGGCATTAACCATGAAACAACCTGACTCATCCAGTGCATTTGCTTTCATGAGCCTCCATCATTTTTTCAATTCTCGCCCAATTATTTGACATGACAAAAACTACCCATTTTGGCTTCAAAACTGTTTCAGAAACAGAGAAAGCACATAAAGTCGCAGATGTTTTTGATTCGGTGGCAGCACGCTACAATCTGATGAATGATCTGATGTCGCTCGGCTTGCATCGACTCTGGAAGCGATTCGCTATCGACGCAAGTGGCGCGAAAGCGGGAGATCGGGTCCTCGATATTGCGGGTGGAACAGCCGATTTGACAGCATTGTTCGTCAAACAAGTGGGTGAAACAGGCCAAGTGTGGCTAACCGATATCAATAATTCCATGCTGACAATCGGCCGGGATCGCATGTTGAATGAAGGCGTAACTATCCCAGTAGCTCAGTGTGATGCAGAAAAATTACCATTCCCTGACAATTATTTTGAGCATGTCAGCGTAGCATTTGGTCTCAGAAACATGACCCACAAAGATATTGCGCTCAAAGAAATGCTGCGTGTACTCTGCCCGGGTGGATCGCTTATCGTGCTGGAATTTTCCAAAGTATGGAAACCACTGCAACCTTTTTATGATGTTTATTCCTTCAAGATACTCCCTACCATGGGGCAATTAGTCGCTAAGGATGAAAAAAGCTATCGCTATCTTGCTGAATCGATTCGTATGCACCCTTCACAGGAAGAATTGAAACAGCTTATGCAGCAAGTTGGATTTGAACGAGTGGAGTATTTTAATTTGACTGCCGGAGTGGTTGCTCTCCATCGGGGCTACAAGTTCTAGAAGCGCGTTTTAACTCATCTTTAACCAACCTCTAGGACATTCTCGCCTTCTTCCGTAAGCGAGCCTCCGATATGCCCATCGACATCTACCCATAGATGGGGTAATCCGAGATCTTCAAGCCAATCCTTGCCCTGATGCTCCTTGAGCATCCCAATCGTTGAGGCGCTACCTGCAATAACACAGAAATCACCTACGACACTCACTGCAGCCATTCGCCTGGCTGGCCAGCCTGTTTTCGGATTCAGGACATGACCGTAACGAATGCTATTTATGGTGATACAGCGCTCATAATCTCCACTGCTGGCAAGTGCGCCAGAATAGAGTTCCAGCGTCTGTAATAAGGTATCAGGGTAGTGCGGATGACGTATTCCGATTCGCCAAGGACTGCCGTCTGCATGCGGTCCAATAATCTTGATATCCCCTCCCAAGTTGACCATCCCGTGTTGAATACCCCTATTCCAACATATCGTGGCAGCACGATCGACCGCATACTCTTTAACGACACCGCCTAAATCAAGCTCCATGCCAGGAAGCGGAAATTTAAGAATAGGTGATGCCCAACGCAGCTTATGCCAGCCAACTCTATCCAGCAAACCTTGGATAACCGCTTCATCCGGTAATTGATCTGATTTGAAATTCCAAGCGTGATGCAAAATACCCGAAGTAATGTCAAACAATTCATCGCTTTCACGATAGCAGGTTTCTGCATAATCCAGTAACCCGGCTGTTTCGTTATCGACAATAATACTCCCTCCTTTCGCTGCAACACGATTAATTTCTGACAGAAAACTGCTTTCACGATAACGTGAATAAAACGACTCTAATCGTTGAACATCAGCAATTGCTGCATCTACGGCACGCCCTGCTTTAGTCTCGGTTGCAGCATAAAGCTGTATCTCACAGGTCGTACCCATTGCATTAAAGGGAAAGCGGTAGAGTTTCATTGCAGCGAATACTTAAATAATCATTCACAAGACCCCTAAATTGTTATTTTCGTTCAAATCCCGTAACAATACGGTCATAAACATCCAAGCCTTTCAACGAATAAGCCTGGATAAGACGGGTAATTCAGCAATTCAGAGTATTCCCGATCAGAGATTTCTGTCAGAAGCTATAGTGCCAAGTAGCTGAGAGCGCACCTTCACGTTCAAGTTGAAAACCATTGACATCATCACGTAGCGGTTGCACCCATTCAAAAGCGAAATGATTACCGGCAAACTTGCCGCTCGGCACAGAAGCATTCACGCCAATGCCTATATCCCAATATTGGCCACCATGATTGGCAGGAAAATCCATCGGGCCAATACGCGCGTTAAATTCATTGAAATCTCCATGTATCCTATCACGGAAAGTATAAATTCCCCGTACCGAGGCTGCTAGCCAATTGGACAATTGATATCCTCCCCAAGTGGATGCCTGAAAAATGTCACCCAGCCGATAACCTGATTCATTGCTGCGTTCCATCCGCTTCACACCATAAAGCTGGGCTCCCCAATACCAACGATCGCTTGTGCCGGTATAAGTCAGGTTAGGTAAAAAATCCCACGTGCCACTTCCTAATTGCATGTCAAAATGAAACAATCCTCCATCAACCTGAAACATTCGCCTCATTTTCAAATCTACTTTTCCGGTCGGCGCGCTGATACCTAAGCCCGCATGCAGCCGATGCCCGGGTATTTCATATAACTTGATCAGTGATGACAATATGGTATCGCCAACCCCGCCAGTTGTATGCCCGCCAGTGCCAGTATGCTCATGAACACCCGGGACGGGTGGCGGACGTCCTTCCAACTGACGCAAATTCATGTCCATATCCATGAATTGCGGCATGATCATTAGATTCAGCCAGCGAGTAGGCGCATACATGATATCGAGCATATGCATTTTCATGTTCATCTCGGTGTGGGTGAACCGGCACAAGGTAATGTCGCTACAGCCTTCGTTGACAATCGACAGATCGCTGGCCTGGTGCGCACCGCGCAACATATCACCCGCCTGGCGAGAATACATGAAACGATATCCCACCATCAGTTCGCCTGGATTATCCAGCATATGGCCAAACATGATGCCGGCCGGGACAGAGTGTGTACCATGATGCTGCTTGCCATGATCGTGATCTGCATGGTTATGCCCAGCCTCTTTATTCATGCGGGAATTAATGGCTTCCATATCCACTTTAATCGCGGCATTGGCCACATAAAAATCAAAATCAGCAAAACTGCTCTGACCATTCCCGCCCAGCTTCAGTGAGCTCGCGCGCGTGTAATATTCAAAAGCCGCTTCTAGCTCAACTCCCTTGGTAAATCTCTTATTGAGTACCACTCCCCCGCTCAATGAACCAAAACCGGATAAACGATGATCACTGGAAAAATTTTGAGGCAGTTTGGCCGCATCAAACGACACGAGCTGGGGTTGCAGATTAAGTTCAGTGGCATCAACCAGATTACCGTTGGTATCGAAAAAATTACCATTTCCGTTACGAAAGAATGGTTGATTCGGATTATTCGCATCAACCCAGACTTGCCGCCCTGAGGCATCGGTAGCCGTTTTACGGAATGCCTGGTTGGAAATGAGATACGGCTGATAAAAATCGGCTGAATCTTGCGAGTAATAGCGAATTCGAGGCGTAATAGTCCATCCATGACTCAGTGGTTGCACCCAATCCGCTTCAAAGGTATGCGCATTGACTCCCCAATCATCGAATGAAAATTGGTAATTCAAATGCAAGGCGGCATCCACTGGGCTGATATGCTGTACGTATTTACTGCTCAAAGCCAGTTGATTGCGTATATTCGGACGCTGCTCCAATAAAGCGCGCGCATCACCGATTATAGGAAAATTTGAACCAGGGTTAAGGGTATCCGGGTTAATAAAAATAACCGTCATGACTTTGTACGGATTCTCCATGAAGCCACTGCTATGGGTATAACCGATATTGGCATCGATCAACGAGCCTTTGCCAAGAACCTGTGTCAATCCCAGATTGGCGGTCCAATCCTGGCGATCGCCACGTAAGATTTCCGAACCGCTGCGCCGCTCAATTTGATTTGCATAAGCAGTGCGTGTCACATAAGGCAGCAGGTCAGGATCGAGAATGGCGGATGTCTCGCTGCTGGTATACCCTGCTCCGAATTTCAGGCTGGTCAGCTTCTGATTAAAATCCAGACGGCCGCTGAGATTGCCATAGCTGGATTCATAATCATTTTCTAATGAAAATCCACCGCCTACATTAACAGCCGCCTCATTCCATTCATAACCTAATCTAAAATTTGCTTGATTACGTGTTTCCGGTGATGCGGACGAAAGAATCAGCACATTACGCGGATCGATTACCTGCCCGGTTTCAGGTGTTAGTCTGAGGGGATTCAGATTTTGATCCAGTAGAACCTGGGTATTGACAAGAGGAGACGCCCCGACCGTAATCACTCCCTGAGGTGAATCTTGCAGAATAGGCCGATTGCCATTGGTTACGAGAGGCGCTGTGGTGACGGGCGTCGCACCTGACCACGTATCCTGTGTATAGCTGAATGAAAATTTTACGCGATCATAAAAGGTAAAATTGCCACTCCCATGCACAACATCCACCATAATGGGCTTGAGATTGCTGTGTACATTGTAGAGATTACGCTTCCCTTCCTGATACCGGTTATATTGAAAGCTGACGCTGTCATTACTGGGACTTGCGCCCTGTGCAGGCGATAGTAACAGACCGGGTAAAACGAGCGCTGCAGACGTCAATGCCTGCAGCGTTGTTTTACGGCTAGAGGTCAGGCTAACTTTCGAATCGCCAGATTCGGGATTATCGACTGAATGCTGTGCTAAACCAGCTGAGTGTGGAGCGTTCAAACCTGTTATCAGGGCATGGCTTAGAAACAGCCGCAGCCGCCACCACCCCCTGCAGAATTGATGCTGGCAGCAGCCTCGCGACTACCATAGATGTGTCCCCGAATACTGCTTTGTAAGGGATTAGGGTCTAGCGCCATATGCGATTTAGCAAGATTACCGCGCTCCCAGGGAGCAACCTGAGCACAGCCTGGTAAAGTTACTTCACTGAATAACGCGATGCAAATGACAATAAAATGAGTTACTTTCATCAATGAGTCAAACCGGGAGTTTTCTGCAGCGACACAAAAAATATGAACTGCCTCTATATCTCTTCTATCAGAAGCTGCTCAATCAAGCTACGTAACTCTTCAGCCTCGCCAGTGCGGAAACCCCGATGGATATGTCGGACAAAGCCTTTTTTGTCGATAATATAAGTGGATGGCATGGCAATCACTCCGAAATCTTGTGCGCATTGTTTACTGGCATCGATCAAGATCGGAAAATTGACAGGACGCTTGGCAAGAAACTCTTTGGCGTCTTCAACGCTTTCATCCAAATTGATTGCGATCACTTTCAGCCCCTTGTCTTTAAACTCATGCGTGAGCTGACTCATGAAGGGAAATGATTTGACGCAAGGAGGGCACCAGGAAGCCCAGAAATCCACATAAACCACTTCGCCTTTCATCGCTTCCCAGCCTTCAGCCAATTTCCCATCTAAAAAAGACAACTGGCAATGCGGCGGCGGCGTATTCCCTTCCAAGTGTGCCCGCACAGGTGACACCACCGAAAGACAAAGCATCAGGCTGGCTGAAAATAATAAATTGGCTTGCTTAATCATTTTAAAAAGACATCCTATTTTAAAAAGACATCTATCTGCTCATCATCAAAATTGTGGCTATTCGAATTGAACTGGGACAAGATCCGTCCCGGTGTGGTCATTATTGACTGTCTTGCAGTGCCATTCAACTTCAAAATTCCGGGCGCCAGCCATGGTTTTGTTCGCCATCATATAATACGTTCCATTCCCCCCTCGCAGTGTTACCTCAGGGCTGAAGTGCGCATCACCCGGCGTAGTATCGGTAATATTGATCGCTTTGCTGCCTTTAAAAAGCTGGAGGCTGACAAACATTCCGGGTACGGGAGGAGAATTATCTCTGATTTTGACAGCAAGATAATCCGCCGGTCCAACGCCGCCATCATCAAAGCAGGTCACAAACGCCAGTGCGGTAAATGTTGCCTTGTTGCCAGCAGGATCAAGTACGGCGTCTCCGCCATGCGCGCCGCAGATTGCTGCATAACCGGTCGTAACGATCATACTTGCGCTCAATAAAATTTTCCCTAGGGATTTTTGTAGAAATGGACGATGCTTAATCATACTTTCTTCCTCCTCTTTTCGTATACTAGACTTATTCATTAGCACGCCATCGATACGATATGTTATCAAACTGCTCTAGTTTCCTCAGTCCATCCGCGCTGCCGTCCGTAAGCTTACCGTCTTTCAGCGCTCGAAGAAACCATTCGTTTCTTTTCCTGGATGCGAACAGGATCCATGGCCCTATTCGCAATCGTTATTTCCTATTTATTCAGGCCAGACTTGCTGACCGTTGAACTTGATCGGCATATCACGCATGATCTGTGCCGCAGAGGGCCTTACCTCGACATCGACACCGCTACCGCATGACCCAGGCAGCGGATTCTTCGTCAGGTCGCGGGTAATCGTCAGCGAAGCGGGCCCATCATCTGTAGCACTCACGCGATCATAGGGTGTTCCCAGATTATTATGAGTCCACAGATTGGCAACTGCACCGGCTTCCCCGCCGCCGCCGCGCAAAGCATCAATCCCGCTAATCTCACAAATATCTGCGATGGAAACGAAGAACTTGACGCTTTTAGCACAGGAAGTCGGCTCAATATTCGTCGCACTGACTCTAAAAGGAACAAATGCGTTCATGTGAGCCGGCATGCCCGGTCCACCGCCAGACCAGAATCCAACGACATTACCTGTCGGCCCCTGTTTCTCGTCCACAAAATCAAAGACAGCCCGTGTCTGGAGAGGCTGAACGTTAGGTCCCCAGTTTGAAACAAAATCGGTTAACGACCCACCATGAGGCTGACCACCGACAGTAATGGAAGAATCCGTGCCATCTGGAAAAACCACTGAAGTACCAATAATTGCTTTTTCACCGCAGCCATGACCAATGGTAACATTATTGAGTATTCTAATTCCTTCATTGAGTGTCGCTGTTTCCAAGCGAGTATGCGCCAGCGCACCCTGCCCTATGCCTGCCAGTATGGCCGCAGCTAAAGCCAGCGTTAGTGTTCTGATTTTATTTTTTTTCATAACAGCTCCCTGTCTAATATCTAAAAATGATGAATATGTGACTTATTCGAGGCAACCGCCTAAAAGACTCACTCCACTTGCCCGAGATTAATGTACTAACAAAGATGAATGTAATGTGCCTGCGACCCCATTTTCCTTTTCAAAATAAATGAATGGGTAGTCGGAAATCATTATCTGGTCTACTCAAGCAAATAACAATGCGGCAAATTGTCGCACCTTATCCTTTCTATTTTGGATGCACTTACGCTCACTTCGCATTACATTGATTAATAAATAGATATATTCATTAACTATCATTCAGCCAAGGAAGCTAATGAGTCAATGTGCGACAATTTGCCGCATTTGCAATGTCTCGCTGATTAAAAAATTATGGTTAATAAAGAAGTGCCAGCGGTAATGCTATGGCTCTGGGAGGAAGGTATCAATCTCACTTATTTTTCTGCAGCATTTCGGCGGCATGCTTGCGTGTTGTGGCAGTAATCTTCACCCCTCCCAACATACGCGCGATTTCCTCGACCCGTTCCTGCTCATTCAGTGAGTGGATAGAACTCAATATCGCTTTGTCAGCAGCGGGTTCGGCTGTTTTAAACACCTGCCAATGCTGATCGCCCATCGAGGCAACCTGGGGCAAATGGGTAATACAGAGCACTTGGCGCGTTTTGCCTAACTGCTTGAGGAGTTTGCCGACAATTTCAGCGACCCGCCCCCCAATTCCTGCATCCACTTCATCAAATATCAGGGTGGGTGCAGTGCCTACCTGACTGGTAATCACCTGTATCGCAAGACTGATACGTGACAATTCCCCCCCGGAGGCAACTTTTGCCAGTGGACGTGGGGGCAGCCCCCCATGGGTTGAAACCTGGAATTCGATTTGCTCGCGCCCATGGGCATTGCCGTGGTTAAATGGCGTCAGCACGATATCAAAGCAGCCCCCTGACATGGCCAGCGTTTGCATCGCTCTAGTAACCTGACATGCCAGCGTTTCAGCCGCTTTTCGTCGCGCGATGCTCAGTGTATTGGCAAGCTCGTCGTAGGTTGTCTGTGCCGATGACACTGCTGCGGCAAGACTGCTTCCGTCGGCATCCCCTCCAAGCTCCTGCAAGCGTTGCATGGTTCGCTGCAATAAATCAGGTATCTCTTCTGGAGGAATATGATATTTTCTAGCCAGAGTGTGAATGGCGGCCATCCTCTCTTCGGCGATATGCAGGCTTTGCGGATCCAGATCCAGACTCTGCTGATAGTGCTTCAATTCATAGACTGCCTCTTGCAACTGAACCTGGGTAGTTTCTAATAAATCATAAGGAGACTTGAGATGACTATCATAATCAAGCAAATGACGCAGGCGAGCGAGCACAGCATGAAGTTGCCCCAGCGTAGCTGATTCACTCTCTGATAATATTTCCAGGCTTGATTCGACTGCTTCCAGCAAATTTGCCGTATGAGACAAGCGACTATAATCAGCTTGTAAGGTTTGCCACGCTTCAAGTGAGAAATTCAGTGCAGAAAGCTCCTGAAGTTGCCATTCCAGTTGTTCGCGCTCCTGTAAGAAGTGAGCTGCATCCTGTTCCCACGCCAAACGTTGCTGATGTAATTGCTGCCAATGCTGATAAGCTGTTGCCACCGCCCTGGCTAACTCGCTGTTGCCTGCATAGCCATCCAGCAAATCACGCTGCATTTCACCCCGTAACAAAGACTGGTGCGCATGCTGCCCATGAATATCGACGAGCTGTTCACCGGCGGCACGAAGTTGCTGCAAAGTTACGGAACAGCCATTGATATAGCTTCGTGAACGTCCATTAACATCCAAGATGCGGCGAAGTAAGCAAATGCCGGGATCAGCTTGCAGATCCTTTTTTCGCAACCAATCCTGCATACCAGGAATAGGATTGATATCAAACTCGGCAATGATTTCTGCGCGCTCACAGCCATGACGTATCTGACCTACCTCACCACGCTCTCCCAATACGAGCATCAATGCGTCAATCAGAATCGATTTTCCTGCACCCGTTTCACCGGTCAAGACGGTAAAACCCGGCTTGAACGTTAATTCAGCCCAGTCAACAATCACAAAATCACGAATGGTCAAATGAACCAGCATGCCAGTCAATTAGTAATTTTTCGGAGGAATTTCACTCCAACCCAGCTTCTCCCGTAGCATGCGATAATAACTATGATTGACTGCATGCAACAACTTGACTGTCTCGGAAAAACGCCGCACGATAATTTTGTCATGCCCTCCCAAATCAAACCAGGAATGACTATCCGCATAAATTTTTGTTTCAGTCGTATTCAGCACCTTGATTTCGATGAGTGCATCCGGCTCGACCACGATAGGACGATTGCTCAAGGTATGAGGACATACTGGAACCAGTTCAATCAAATCAAGACCAGGATGTAAAATCGGCCCTCCTGAAGAAAGCGCATAGGCTGTTGAGCCCGTAGGCGTGGCCACAATCAAGCCATCAGAGCGTAAAGTGTAGACATATTCATCATTGATGCGTACCTCAAACTCAATCATACCGGTACTGATGCCCCGGTGAACGACCACATCGTTAAATGCTAACGCCCTGAACACACTCACCTCATTTCGTAATACTTCCGCAGACAGCAGTGTTCGTTTTTCCATGACAAAGTGTCCATCCAGCATGGCGCCAAGCGTTTCCACCATGGTATCAACCGTCAAATCGGTCAGAAAACCGAGCCGTCCTTGATTGACCCCAACCAGGGGCACATTAAATGGCGCAAGAATTCGAGCAATATTCAGCATGGTGCCATCTCCTCCCAACACCACGGCAAGATCAGCCTGCGCACCAATTTCTTCTAGTGTCAGCACGGGATAGTCAATCTTTCCGATATGCGATGCAGTCAACTGGTCAAGCGCCACTTCGAAATTACGACTGGCCAGATACTGCGCCAGACTCAATAATGGAGTCAGAATATCTGGATTTTTATGCTTGCCGATCAATGCAATTTTGTTGAAAAATGCGCCCATTGAAACAAATCTATATTTGAGATATCGAATTATCTTTGGAAAACTTACGAATATTAACGCAGCATATCTGAAAGGTAAAAATATTGTTAAAACAATCTTTAGAAAAATATGAAAAGATCGGTAAAACCATTTCTCCCCCAGATTAAAATAAGCAGAATTTTTACCTTAGAACATACTCGCCAGTAAGGCTGAATCGTGTAGAATAAACAGATGCTTAACGAACGTGCAAAAATCTTGCTGAAGACACTGGTTGAACGGTATATCCATGAGGGTGAGCCGGTGGGCTCGCGTTCGCTTTCTAAATTCTCCAGGCTAGATCTCAGCCCCGCCACGATTCGCAACGTCATGGTTGATCTTGAGGAAATGGGTTATGTCACGAGCCCCCATACCTCAGCCGGAAGAATACCGACTGCACTGGGCTACCGCTTTTTTGTCGATAGCTTATTGATAGTTCAATCTCTGGATAGTAAAGAGGTGTCTCACCTGGAACACCAGATGCACCCCGATAATCCGTCAAGACTCATCAGCGTTGCTTCGCAACTGCTCTCCGAATTGACGCAATTTGCAGGAGTAGTCATTACACCTAAACGATCAGGCGGCGCCGTGTTTCGTTATATAGAGTTTATGGCTTTGTCTGAAAAGCGTATTCTGCTTATTATGGTGACGCCGGAAGGCGATGTGCAGAACCGGATCATTTTCACTGATATAACTTACAGTCAGTCAGATTTGATCGAAGCGGGCAATTTTCTCAATCAACATTATGCAGGCTGTACACTGGAAGAAATTCGCGGCCGTCTGCAAATAGAGTTGAAACAATTGCGTCATGACATGACGAGCCTCATGAATACAGCGATCGAGCTTAGCAGTGATGTCATCCGGGAAAGCAGTGAAGCAGTCGTGCTGGCAGGAGAACATAAACTTCTTGATGTCAAGGATCTCTCTGACAATCTGGTTAATTTAAAAAAATTATTTGAATTATTTGAACGTAAGACCAAATTATTAAAGCTAATGGAATTGAGCCGCCAGGCGCATGGTGTGAAAATTTTCATCGGCGGAGAATCGGATGTCGCCGCATTGGATGAAGTGAGTGTGGTGACAGCCCCTTATGAAATTGAAGGAGAAGTGGTGGGCACTGTCGGCGTCATTGGCCCGAGGCGCATGGCTTATGAGCGTGTGATTCCGATCGTGGACATTACAGCCAAGCTTCTTACGAGTGGATTGTCGCGAAATTGATTAACCATTCATATCCATATATTTAAGCAGATATAGTCTATGCCCATGTTACCTGAACCCGCCTATCAACACGGAACTCTGAATAAAATCGGTGTGTTGCTGATTAATCTGGGAACACCTGATGCGCCTACTGCAAAAGCACTGAAACCTTATCTGAAGCAGTTTCTCAGCGATCCACGGGTCATAGAAGCGCCGCGCTGGATCTGGTGGTTTATCTTGAATGGCATCATCCTTAACACGCGCCCCAGAAAATCGGCTGAAAAATACGCACAAATCTGGATGCCAGAGGGCTCTCCGTTAAGAGTCCATACTGAACGCCAAGCCAAATTACTGGCGCGCGCTTTGGAAGATCGCATTAAGCCCGCTCCTATTGTTGAATATGCCATGATTATTGGCAATCCCTCTATTGCAGATATAGTACGACGTATGAAAGAGCGCGGCTGTGACCATATTCTGGCATTTCCGCTTTTTCCTCAATATGCTGCTAGCAGCAGTGGCTCAGCGATGGATAGTCTTTTCTCGGAACTGAAAAAGATGCGCAATATTCCTGCTATTCGCACGGTTAAGCATTTTCATGCTGATCCAGGCTATATTGCCGCAATGACACAAAACGTCCGCGATTATTGGGCCGTGCATGGCAAGCCTGACAAACTCATCATCAGTTTTCACGGGGTACCGCGCAAAACGCTCGACAAGGGCGATCCTTATCACTGCGAATGCCAGAAAACCGGCAGACTACTGGCGGAGGCGCTAGAACTGGATGCAGAGCAATATCAAGTGTGTTTTCAGTCACGTTTTGGCAACGCGAAATGGCTGACACCTTATACCACGGTGGTCCTGAAGGAATTGGGCAAACTCAAAACGCAGCGAGTGGATGTTGTTTGCCCTGGTTTTGTTTCAGATTGCCTTGAGACCTTGGAAGAAATCGCCATTGAAGGGAAAAAAACTTTCATTGAAGCGGGTGGGCAGGAATTTCATTTCATTCCATGCCTCAATGAGCATCAAGACTGGATCAAAGCATTGAGCGATATGACCTACTCCCACCTGCAGGGATGGTTAGGTTTAGAGCCTTCCGAAGAAGAAGCGGAGCAATCACAAAAACTCGCGCTTGAAATGGGCGCAATTGAATAATCCGCTGCTGATAAGCAGAATAGCCGATTGTCTCCTTCTATCATCTACAATCGCTCCAATACCTAGCAAGTATTGAAGCGTGCTAATCAGTGCTATTATTTTTTTAACAACTGCTCCAAAGTTAACCGGTAAATCTCCGATAATCGCTCTATATCCGCTATTTCCACGTATTCGTTGAGTTTGTGAATAGTGGCATTGCGCGGGCCGAACTCGACCACTTGTGAGCAAATATCGGCGATAAAACGGCCATCGGAAGTACCGCCAGTAGTGGAAAGCTGGGGCTCAATCGCCGTTACACTTTTAATCGCTGCGCTGAGCGCGTCAGCTAATTCACCCTTGGGGGTGAGATAAGGTTTGCCGGAAAGCTCCCATATCAGATCATAATCCAAGCCATGCCGATCGAGAATCTCATGAAACCGCTGCTTGAGTGATTCAACCGTGCTTGCGGTTGAAAAGCGGAAATTAAATAACAGATTGACTTCACCTGGAATAACGTTGGTAGCGCCCGTACCTCCCTGGATATTGGAAATATGCCAGGTTGTTGGCGGAAAATACTCGTTACCTTGATCCCATTCGGTTTGCGCCAATTCAGCGATAGCAGGCGCAGCAAGATGAATAGGATTTCTGGCAAGGTGCGGATAGGCAATATGTCCTTGTATTCCTTTGATGATTAAATTCCCCAATAGCGAACCACGCCGTCCGTTCTTGATGGTGTCACCCAGCTTATCAGTGCAAGTTGGTTCACCGACAATGCAATAGTCGATCAGTTCTCCGCGCGCTTTCAGCGTCTCGACCACCTTAACGGTACCCTCCACGGCAACACCTTCTTCATCCGAAGTGATCAGCAATGCAATTGAGCCTTTATGATCGGGATAGGTGTGGACGAAACGCTCTATGGCGGTAATAAACGCAGCCAGAGAAGTTTTCATATCGGCTGCCCCGCGCCCGTAAAGCTTATTGTCCCGCACCGTAGGGGTAAACGGATCGCTATCCCATTGTGTGAGTGGGCCAGTTGGCACCACATCAGTATGACCGGCAAAGCAGATGACTGGTTGAGTGGCGCCTCGTCGTGCCCATAAATTGTCTACTTTGCCATGGCGCATGCTTTCAATGTTAAATCCTATCTCTTTGAGTCGGCTGCTCAATATTTTTTGGCAATCATCGTCAGCCGGCGTGAGTGAGCGACGGGCAATCAGCATTTGTGCAAGTGTCAATGTGTCAGCAGACATGAAAATTTTCCTTGAATGGATGATTTATAGAATTTAAAAAGACGCACAATCAATCTGGCTGGCTGGTTTATACGCATTTTGCTGAACCTATTTTAAGGGCCAGCCAGCAGATTCTGTAAGGCATTTTGGCCGCGTTCTCCGAGAAAGAAGTCCTTGATAAAAGGGTGATCAATTTTGATGACATCGGGTAACTTACCTAATGCAACGAGATGCCGATCGGCTAAGACAGCGATCCGTGTAGATATGGCAGCCAACGTATCCAGGTCATGTGTGACCATAACGATCGTTAGCGTAAATTCCTTACGTAACACCTGAATAAGTTTGACAAAACTTTCGCTCAGCGCTGGATCCAGTCCAGCGGTAGGCTCATCCAGGAACAGCAGCTCGGGATCCAGTGCAAGCGCCCGCGCTAATGCAACGCGCTTGATCATGCCCCCAGAAAGTTCTGCAGGCATTTTGTTGGCATGCTGCACTCCCACATCAACCATATCAAGTTTTAACATTACCATATCGCGAATCATCTCTTCATCCAGACAATGTAGCTCGCGCATCGGCAATGCAATATTGTCAAATACAGTGAGCGCACTAAAAAGTGCGCCTTGCTGAAACAAAACCCCTGAGCGATTACGCAAACTTCTCAACAAATCAAGATCACAATCGTATCTTGTGTAGCCAAACATTTTCACACTACCTTGTGCCGGTGTCTCCAAACCTAACATCTGGCGCAGCAAGGTTGTTTTACCGCTGCCCGATCCCCCCACCAATGCCAGCACTTCTCCCTTATAAACGCTTAAGTTAATGTTTTCATGGATAACATGACTATCAAAGCGTGTATATAGGCCTTCTATCTCTAGAATACGATCGTCGCTAATCATTATCTTGCCATCTTAAGTCCTACATTCGAGAAAACCACTGCAAAAATCGCATCGATAAGAATAACCGCAGTAATGGACGTCACGACGGAATTAGTCGTACCCTCTCCAAGGCTTTCAGTATTAGGTTTGACGCGCAAGCCAAAATGACAAGCGATCAGGGCGATGGTCATGCCGCAGACAGCTCCCTTACCCAACCCTATCCATAAATTCTCAACTGGAACGGCATCGGGCAAGCTGCTTAACGCATATTGATAATTTAACCCTATTTGCACATCAGCCGCCAGAATCCCTCCCAGCAGCGCAATCGCGCTGGTCCAGAGCACCACGAGCGGCATGGCGATGCCTAATGCAATCATTTTAGGCAACACTAAACGTAAACTGTGAGGAATACCCATGACAGTCAGCGCATCCAGTTCTTCAGTGACACGCATGACGCCAAGCTGGGCTGTCATCGAGGAACCAGAGCGCCCTGCCACCAGTATCCCAGCCAGCATTGGACCCAACTCGCGAATGATGCTCATCCCCAGAATATTGACGATAAAAACATCCGCACCAAAGGTATGAAGTTGCTCAGAAGAAAGATAACTTAAAACGATACCGATCAGAAAACCTACAAGTGCAGTAATACCCAGTGCCTGTGCCCCGGTTCTGAATAGGTTTGCGGAAATCTCCCGCAAAGGAATCTGTTTGGGATGTCTGATGAGATAGAAAATGTTCAGTAATACCTGACCAAATAACATAATCAAACCAAACAAATGATCCCAAAATAAAAAGAAACGCCTTCCGAGCGTCAGAATAGGCCAAAGGATGTCACGGCGTACAGGCTTAGGGGCAGGAGAGGCTTTCTCCAGATGAATAAAAAATACATCCTGCTTGGATTTTAGCAACAAATGTACCGGGCGACGCATCCCCCAGGCCCGCCAGATTAATACTGCACCCGCAAGATCCATCTGCTGAATGCCGGTCAAATCCCAGTGGAAATCGGGTTGCGCCGCAAAACAAGCGAGCTTAGCGCCCACTTTCCGTAACTGCTGATCTAATGCTGCCAGCGTATAACTACCTGTAAGTTTGATGCAAGGTACCTCGCCTTCGACGATCACTTGATACCAAGGTGACGAATTATCATTAAGATTACTGGGTAGCATAATTACTTTTTACAATAATATTTGTGAAACATCGCTCTGAAACAAAGATAGCCTTTGCAAGAATTATTAGGGTACAGCAAGTCATTATAGACCACCCCGAAGAGATAAGCCCCTGAGATAACTGTTTGAGGCCCCAATCAACAACGTGTCATCGACAAGAGCTTGTCATTGGATACGAGGTTATACTCATCGCCCTTCAAAATTCGGCAGCTATACCCTCTCCCGCTGGGAGAAGGCCGGACGAGGGATGATAAAAACCGAATTTTGAAGGGTGATGAGTATAGTCCCACGGCAAACTGATGATCTATCTCAATCCCTTAAGATCGGGAAGAAGGAAGAAACAAAATAGCGTAGCCGCACCGGAAAGAATAATCAATGGGGGTAAGTATCCTTCAAACCAGTTAATCAACATCCACGAACCCGCTATCGCTGACAACTGAGCAAAGCCATTAGTTAGCGACATCAGTACCGCAAAGGTAAAGCCTTCTGCTCTTTTAGGGCAAGCTTTGCCGGCAAGCGTAAGGATAGCAAGAAGAGCAACCATGCTCGTAATGCCAAAGAAAAAAGACAATACAATAAACAGTTCTTCACTATAAGGAGCTGGATTGATCACACTCAGGTAGGAAAAGGTGCTAATAGCGCCTGCAATAATGCTGAAGACCAGTTGAAAATGGAGTTCGCGATTGCTGACGTATTTGCCATAAAGCCAGGCGCCAACAATCGAACCGAATGAGCTTATAGCCCCAAGCTCACCAATGAACGATTGGGAAAAATTGAGCGTGTCGGTCATATGGTAATAGATTGGGATGCCAAAACTTGGGCTAAAATTCCAAAAGATTAGAAATAACATAGCAGCCCAGAGTAAACGACTTCGAAAAGCTTCACGTAACCCCTTTACTGTGACCATCAATGAAGCCAGTCCCATTGCGGTCTTTTTTTCTTTTACGACTAACCAACTAAGAAGCGCTATGGCTGCCGGGGCTATCATGGCAATAATGGCCGCTGTGCGCAAACCGGTACCAGGGTCAGCCATGCCCGCTAACCACCCCCCCGCTAATGAAGTAACTATTTGAGCAACATAAAACCAAAACCACTGTACTGCCTGAAATTGGCTAATCATATTGAATTTCCGGCCGTTCTCGACCATTAAGGCATCGATAATGACGTCTGAGGCTGCCGTTCCTATGGCAGTTAGGAGAAGAGCCATGATCAATGAGTCACCATTTGATATTTCTGCTAACCAAAAATAACCAGAGCTGGTGAGTATATTTACAACTAACAACCAAGACTTACGACGATATCCAAACAAGGAAATCAAATCGCTAACTAAGCCATAAACAGGTTTAATAACCCAGGGAATAGTTAGAAAGGCCAGATAGTTGGTAGCACCTACCTCGTTTAAGTGCATGACTTCCTTGAGATAATAGTTTAAAGGCTGATATATCAGGCCTCCTGACTGAGCAATGCCTTGGGCAAAGTAAACGATACCAAAGAGAAAAATAAGATGATTTACATAAGGATTATTGAGGGATTCCTGACTTGAGGGAGCAATATTTTTCATAGGTGTTACTTTTGTGAAGTGTTACCTTGGATAAGGGTTGCTCTGAAGTGGTTCCTTTTGGCAGGAAAAATAACCTCAGAAAAAATAGCATCAGATTGTTTCAATTAAATATTCTCTCGATGTCTTGCCACTCTAACCGATACGAGTCTGATCAACCCTTATATCGTTCTGGTGCAATCACTCTAATGTAGGAAAGCAGCATTTCTTCCAGAAACAGTCTGGCATTGAGAGGATGTCGCGATAATTGCTGCGTTGTGATCAGATTCCGCCAGAAGCTGGCAAGCAACTTGGGATCTGCGGTCGCGACCAGTTTTTTTATCGCCATTTCCTGATGGGGATGGTAACGAATCTTTCCAGTCGTACTAAAACTCATCAGGTCATAGCACCACTTTTGCAGCCAGCTGACGATATCCGGCACATCCAGCTTATATAGCTTGTTGGTCAGGGAAATAGGATCAAAGCTGGCTGGCTGGCTGATTTGCCGAATAAAATCAGTATACTGGGCAAAATAATCGTCATGGCTAAACGCTACTGCCTGCAAAGGTGACGAGCCTGCCAAAGCCATGCAGATATCGGGTTGCTTGACTTCCTGCTGCGTCAGCCAGTTGCGTACAGAAGCAGCATCAGGTACTGGCATGGTGATTTGCTGGCAACGGCTACGAATCGTTGGCAGGAGATCCTGCGAGCGATGCGCCACCAGCATGAACAGGATACGGGATGGGGGCTCTTCCAGTTTTTTTAATAATGCGTTGGCTGCTGGAATATTCATGGCTTCTGCCGGATGAATCAGAACTACCTTGAATCCATCCTGGTGACCGGAAAGATAGACGAAATCGTTCAGCGCCCGCACTTGCTCGATGGTAATGTGTTGGCTGGGTTTTTTCCGGGTTTTAACGGTATCTGCATCCTGCTTGTCCGTACAACTGCTCTCAGATGCAGCTTCGCCAGATGATTCAGCGAATACTTCCGGCGTCATCAGGTTGAAATTCGGATGCGTCCCCTGCTCGAACCACTTGCAGCTTGCACACATCCCACATGCAGCCTGTTCTGCCGTCACCCGTTCACATAATAAAGACTTGGCAAGGTTACGCGCAAAATCCAGCTTGCCTATCCCTTTTCTGCCCTTCAGCAGCAGCGCATGTGTTTTCAAAGCAACCGTACCTCTGACTTGCTGCCAGATGGTATGTTGCCAGGGATAGAGTTCGTTCATTCGCTGAGGCGGTATTGTGCTCAATTAAATAATGTTTCCTGAATGATACCTTCCAGTGCGATTGTCACATCCTGGAGCGGCCGGCTGGCATCGATCAACCGGATTCTTTCGGGGAATTGCTGCGCCCGCTGTAAATAAGCTTCACGCACCCGGCGAAAAAATTCATCCTGCTCTTGCTCGAAACGATCGGCTGTTTTAACCGATTGCACACGCTGCCTGGCCATTTCTATGGGGACATCGAAATACAGCGTCAGGTCAGGTTGGAATGAGCCCTGTACCCATTGTTCCAGTATTTGCAATTTACCGAATGAAACGCCTCTGCCTCCACCCTGATAAGCAAAGCTCGCATCGGTAAAGCGATCTGAAATAACCCAGTCTCCTCTGGTGAGCGACGGCAAAATCACTTTATCCAGATGCTCCCGCCGTGCTGCAAACATCATCAATGCTTCCGTTTCTGCATGCATGATCTGACGTTGATCCAGCAGCAAGGTACGCAGTTGCTCTCCCAAAGGAGTACCGCCCGGCTCACGCGTCATCACGTTATTAATTCCCTTCCGACGTAGAAAATCTTCCAACCAGATAAGATGAGTGCTTTTACCCGCACCATCAATGCCTTCTAACGTAATGAATTTTCCTTGTTGCATGCGTGTCTGCTTATCTATCGCCCATGAATAAAACACAACTGAATCAGCTTTGCACTATTATAGCTGCCCAATATCTTAAATCTCATGAGCAGAATAAAAAAACAGCGTATGCAAATCAATACTGCCGGCCATCTTGAGAAGGCACGTTTCATTCCTTCACCCAACTGTGATGAGCGTCCACCTGAATGCGCCATCAGCCTGCTGGTGATACACAACATCAGCCTGCCGCCGGATGAATTCGGCGGAAATGGCGTGATTGAGCTATTCACCAACCAGCTTGACCCGGAAGCGCACTCCTATTACCAGTCGTTGCGTGATCTCAAAGTTTCCAGCCACTTTTTTATTCGCCGCGATGGAGAAATTATTCAGTTTGTCCCGTGCACACTGCGTGCCTGGCATGCTGGTGTCTCATGCTGGCAAGGCAAGGATCGCTGCAATGATTTCTCCATCGGGATTGAACTCGAAGGAAGTGATGCCCTGCCCTTTGAACCCATTCAGTACGACAGGCTCATCGCACTCACTTCGGCTTTGCTCAAAACCTACCCCATTACCGATATCGCAGGACATGCCGATATTGCACCCGCACGCAAAACTGATCCAGGTCCTTATTTTGATTGGGAGCGCTACCGGCAAGGACTTTCCTGCTTAACCTCAGAACCAGCCTCTCATCCTGACAATTACTCAGAGCCCGTGAAAACGAAGTTTCGATAAAACGAAGCCTGGATAAAACAAAATTCTGGCGAAGCCACTGATTATTCTGTGTAACTGGCACCCAGCACAGTGTTCACAAGCTGAGCGTCCAAGTTGACGCTATGATTAGATTTCTTATTAATTTCCAATGAGCTGCTTAACGGTGGTATTCGCCAGAACGCTCGGGCTGATAGGTCACTTCCACTATGCGAACGCGTAATACTCCACCGCCTGGTTTTGGCCACTCAATTTCGTCTCCTTGAGAAAGACCAAGCAGTGCGCTGCCGACAGGTGCAAGGATGGAAATCTTGCTTCCGCTCGCGTCAATGTCTTTGGGATAAACCAGTGTCAATTCGAATTCTTCGGACGAAGATTCAACCTTAAATCTTACGGTAGAATTCATGGTCACCACAGTAGGCGGAACATCCTGAGGATCGACCACTTCGGCCCGCATCAGTTCAGTCTCTAATTCATCCCTTCCCGGAAAAGCATTGCTGGGCAATGATTCAACAAGGTTATCCAACCTTTCCGCATCGAGCGTTGAAATTATAATTTTTGGTCTGGTTTTCATTTTCACTCTCTTGAATTTTGATTAATACAGGTTACCCCAACAATGAAAGAAGATCTAACAAGAAAACAGGTGAAGCGCGGATCCCGCGCAACGTACCTATCAAGACATGTAGCAGATCTACTGGTAAAACGCCGTTTTATCAAAACTTCGTTTTGCCGGAACTTCGTTTTCACAGACTCTCAGCACGATAATTGGCAACCAATTTGAACTCACTACCTGGCTCAATGGTGATGATATCCGTTGCAGCATTGGCGGTTTCAACACACAGGAGGCGCAAATAATCATCATCTTGCAAATCGCCCATTTCTGCCGAAATTTTCGCCCATGGGTTCCACACAACTGCCGTTTCACTGCCTTGAGAAGCGATTCGAATCTGACGCTTCATGGCGGCATCATGAATTAGGATATCATTTAATACATCCAGGTAAATGCGATCTACTTCCGAGCTAATGGTCACAGCGCCTGATTGCGTTTTTTGCTGCCCCCCCTCAACCTTGTCGATATATTGCCTGCCTTCCAGTCCCGACACACGGGTTTGATGAATATCGCCCACGCTAAAATAGGTATGGAAGGCTTGCGTAATTGAGAACGCTTCGCTCCCCATGTTCCGAGTTACAAGTTCCAGATTTAATGCTTCACCCACAGTAATTTTCAGTGCCAGGACAAAAGCATGTGGCCAGATTGCCTGCGTCTCTGGCGTATCCGTCAATCCTAATACCACCTCGGCATCGCCATTGGCAGCCACACCTGTTTCGATAACATCCCACATCCGGTTACGCACAAAACCATGGGCCGGACGACCTTTTCCTTCGGGATCAGGACCAAACCATGGCCAGCAGATCGGCACCCCTCCTTTAATCGCCTTGCCTGCCTGATAATAGGCTTTCTCGCTGAGGAACATCAGATCATCCGTTTTACCGGCAGGCCGGAAAGAAAGCACTTGTCCCGCGTAGACCGAAATCAGCGCATTGGCTTTGGCATTATTGACGTGAATAAATGGAAAACCACCCTGCCCTTCGATAAACTCAACCTGACCAGCAATCCCATGATCCCTATTTAATTGTTCAATCCTCATTTTTTACCTTATTTTTTGTCGCGATAAGGTTGGAATGATAAACTTAAATCAAAATAAATCATAACCATTCAATTCTAGGGAAACTCTGAATAAGTAAGTGAAGAGGAAACAGTGCAAGGTGCAATGCAGCCATGTGCTGCTGCAACTACATTGTAACCACTTATGCAGGCCCACCCTATCGTATAAGGAGCCACCATGACCCACACGCTATTTAATTCACTGAAAACGCTGCAACTCCCTGATGGCCAAACCACCCAGTTCTATTCCTTGTCAGCACTGGAAGAAGCCGGTCTCGGCAAGATTTCACGACTCCCGGTCTCCATACGCATCGTCCTGGAATCGGTGCTGCGCAATTGCGACGATAAAAAAATTACCCGGTTACATGTCACGCAACTGGCTGGCTGGCAACCGAATGCTGCACGCACTCATGAAATTCCGTTCGTGGTCGCACGCATCGTATTGCAGGATTTTACCGGTGTGCCGCTACTGGTCGATCTCGCGGCGATGCGCAGTGCTGCGGAAAAGCTGGGCAAAGATCCCAAACGTATCGAGCCTCTGGTACCTGTCGATCTAGTGGTCGATCACTCCGTCCAAGTCGATTACTATGGCGATAAAGATGCGCTGGCACGTAATATGGAAATGGAGTTTCTCCGCAATAAGGAGCGTTACCAGTTCATCAAATGGGGCATGCAGGCATTCGATACCTTCAAGGTCGTCCCTCCTGGCATCGGCATCGTGCATCAGGTCAATCTGGAATACCTGGCGCGCGGCGTGCATCAGAAAAATGGCTTAATTTATCCCGATACGCTGGTGGGCACCGATTCCCACACTACCATGATCAACAGCATCGGCGTTGTGGGGTGGGGCGTGGGTGGCATTGAAGCGGAAGCCGGCATGCTGGGGCAGCCGGTTTATTTCCTCACTCCCGATGTAGTGGGTGTCAACCTGACCGGTCAATTGCGTGAAGGGGTGACCGCCACCGATCTGGTCTTGACTATCACCGAAATGCTGCGCAAAGCGAAAGTGGTTGGCAAATTCGTGGAATTCTTCGGTGAAGGCGCTGCGTCGCTGAGCCTGCCTGATCGCGCCACCATCGCCAACATGGCGCCTGAATATGGCGCCACCATGGGTTTTTTCCCAGTCGATGACGCCACCCTCCAATACTTCAGAAATACCGGTCGTACAGCTGAAGAAATCAATACATTCGAAGCGTATTTCAAGGCGCAAGGACTGTATGGCATGCCGCGCAAGGGAGACATCGATTACAGCCAGGAGCTGCAATTGGATTTGAATTCGATCATGCCTTCACTGGCCGGACCGAAACGCCCGCAGGACCGTATCGCGATCGGTGATCTCAAATCAACCTTTACTGAGCTCTTCAGTAAACCCGTGACAGAAAATGGCTATGGCAAGCAGGCGGAAGATCTGACACGCGCTTATACCACACGCGATATATATAGCCCGAATAATGAAGTGTGTGTTACCAGCCCGATCAATCAGGATGAAGCTTCCCTGCCGCCCGGCTCTGACCGAAACCTGATTGAGATGACCAGCAATCACCCCACCCAGAACCCCGTCAAAGTCAATGGCAAAGTGAATTTTCCGGTTGAGCTGCATCATGGCGATGTCTTGATCGCTGCGATCACGTCCTGCACCAACACGTCCAATCCCACGGTATTGATCGCTGCCGGACTACTGGCTAAAAAAGCGGTCGAAAAAGGTTTGAGCGTCAAACGCCATATCAAGACGTCACTTGCGCCGGGCTCACGCGTGGTTACAGAATATCTCACTGCTGCCGGCTTACTGCCTTATCTGGAGCAACTGGGCTTCAGCCTGGCGGGTTATGGTTGCACCACCTGTATCGGCAACTCGGGTCCTCTGCCAGAGATCATCGAAGAAAGCGTCGTCAAGGAAGATCTCGTTTGCTCAGCCGTCCTCTCCGGCAACCGGAATTTTGAAGCAAGGATACATGCCAATATCCGTGCCAACTTCCTGGCTTCCCCACCGCTGGTGGTGGCTTATGCTATCGCAGGCACTGTGCTGAAAAATCTTGATGCTGAACCGCTGGGTTTGGGTAAGAACAATCAACCTGTCTGGCTGCGCGATATCTGGCCAAGCAGCACAGAAATCGAATCTCTGATGAAATTTGCCACCCAAGCCGACACGTTCCGGCGGCTCTATAGCGATTTCACCAAAGATCATCCGCTCTGGAACAATATCACCTCAGTCACCGGCAAACTGTATAACTGGCCGGATTCCACCTACATCGCCGAGCCACCTTTTTTCCAGGATTTTTCCTTGCAACCGGCGCCTGTCAATAAACCTGGCGGCATCTGTGGCGCACGTACATTAGCGATTTTCGGCGATTCCGTCACGACCGATCATATCAGCCCAGCTGGCTCTATCAAGGAAACGGCTCCCGCAGGTAAATATCTGCTCGCCAATGACGTCAGCAAGGCTGACTTCAACAGTTATGGCTCCCGCCGCGGTAACCATCATGTCATGATGCGCGGTACCTTTGCCAACGTACGCATTAAGAACCTGATGATTCCAGGCAGTGAAGGCGGGGTAACGTTGTTCCGCAGCCACGATGCCGCAGAGGGTGAGCAGATGACGATATACGATGCCGCCATGGGCTATATCGCACAAAATGTACCTACCGTTGTGTTCGCTGGCAAGGAATACGGCACTGGATCAAGCCGCGACTGGGCAGCCAAGGGAACCCAATTACTAGGCGTCAAAGCTGTCATTGCCGAAAGCTACGAACGCATTCACCGCAGCAATTTGGTCGGCATGGGCGTCCTGCCCTTGCAGTTCAAAGGCAGCGATAACGCTCAATCTCTCGGTATCGCAGGCGATGAGCAATTCGACATTCTTGGCATCGACACCATTCAACCTCAGCAAGAGGTCACGCTAGTCATTCATGGCAGGGATGGCAGTCATCGCGAAATCCCGTTGCTCTGCCGCATCGATACCGCGATCGAAGTCGATTATTACCGGCATGGCGGCATCTTGCCTTACGTGCTCAGGCAATTGATGAACAACTAGGAAAGTTCAAATAGGCTGCTACCAGCAGCCATTCGATACGAACTTACACGTTTGGCATCATCCTTTCCAAACGTGTACTTCGGGCGGAATCCCTGCCTCACGTGCTGCCTTGCAAAACCCTCGGTCGAAAGTATGCATGGTGATGGAACCGCATACCGCCAAGTGAAGTGCATCAGCAAAATCGGTACCCTTTTGATACCAATCCAGGGCACGCACTATAGCAAGCGAATTTTCTACTTCGGTATTTTCGGTTTGTAACAGCAATTGGAAAAAATCGTAAATCCGCTCGCGCGAAAACTTATAGACGCAACGCAACACCCACTCGGTTTCGAGCAACACGGTCCGCGAAATCCAGGCATGACGTGTTTTAAGCAGATTCTCGACAATTTCGGCTTGAGCTGGATAATCATCGACAACCAGCCGCACCAACATATTGGTATCGAAGGCAATCATCGGTTAGGTTGCTCCGGGTCATCCCAATTCCCTGCGTACTCAACTGGTTGACAAAGTTTTTCAGTTGAAACTGGGGAACCATCATATTTCATAAAACCACGCAGATCTTCCAGGCGAAGCTTTCTTTCTGCCGGTTTGGATCTCAGTAACACACCGGATTCAGTTATATCGATAATGAGCTCCTGCCCAGCTCCCCAATGCAATTTATCCCGAATTTCTTTGGGTATCACAATCTGTCCCTCTCTTGATAGTGTAATAGTAGCAATCGTCATGACGCTCCTCCAGTAAGACAAATGGTAAGATTCATTATTGAACGATTTGATTGACAGCGCAAGTATTCTAATTAATCTTTAAAAACCCTACTTGCATTCTTTTGCAAGGCGTTGGATGGCGCGCGCTATACTGAGCACCCGGCTTAGCCGGTCTTCTGCTTCTCGACTTGTTGCAACACACTATTTCGCATAATCTGAACTGGAAACGACCACTCCAGTCAAATTGCAGTTCTCAGGATTATTCCATTTTGGTTGCCGCTAGCCCGAATATTTCATAAATTGGCACGTGTCCTCACTTGCCTTTTGATTAATAAGAAAGGTTTTGCTCAGTCGGGTGTATGAATCACTACACCACTCCTTCTCAAAACTTCCCTATTAATCGAAATCCTGCGTGATCATCACGCGAATTTATGAAATATTCGGGCTAGAGATCAGGCGCAAGAATCAGTGGTGGTTTATTAAATTTGTGGCGCATGGCATTAATCGCCTTCAGTATACTGGGCTGACCAACTATTCTGGCTTCCAAGACACGCTTCCCAGGAAAATCCATAAGAGAAATTCCAATCAGCATAGTTAGCAAACCCTGTCCTGGTAAAAAAAGCATAATAAAACCAGCCGAAAGAAACATGATGCCAACAAAGTTCTTGATGATTAACCCGCCTGCCCGCAACACGGGATGTTGGCCTTTCATCCAGTAGCGTGGAATGCGTGTGTCAAAATAATCTGCCGGTAAGCGGATCAGAATGATTGGGATGGTAATCACGGAAGCAATCAAGCCAATAATAGAAGCTATAGTGATACCGATAAGGATATGGATTGGAATCCATTGTTGAATTATTTCAAGCGCTTCATCCATGAGGTGCAGCCAATGAGGTGGCAAAGAAAAAAACGACAAACTTGGTGAATTGTGGTTGTTAACCTAACTATAACCCTATTTTTATATCTCTAATGGCGATCGCTTCCAAAGCATCGAATTTTGTAGGATTCAGCATTTCTTCCAATAATTTTCTGATGTCTTCAATACTGGCTTTAGATAGATTGATGTCCAACTCAACCGTCACTTCAACTTTCATAAGTAGCTCCTTTTAACAATTTCCCTGATGCAGTATAGCGAGTTGTAAAATATTAGTCTTAAAAACCACAATTGGACAAGCGCGGCATGCCGTGATCCGAGGCCAGATAAAAGCACCTTGATACTGCAGGAATATCCTCATATTTGCTGATACAAACTGGCAAAATCATCCGCCTCGGTAAAAATCGATTCACCCAGCGCACGGGCGGTGTAGCCGCCTTCGGATGTTCCCTCGACCAAAAAGAAAATTTCATTTGCTTTATTCATTCTTATACCTGTTTAATGGAAATTACGATAGAAGGTAATATATCTTCGATTACGAGAATCTGATTATCCTCCGATGAGTTCAGCACATCACTGGTGATACCAAGGCAATTGTGCAAGCACCGCTTGCACAAATTCACTATCCGGCCACGCTTCGGCAAAGGCACGCATATATGCAATTTCTAAGCTGCCTGTGCGGCAGCGAACATGCCAATGCCTACAAGACGGCCATCCTTTATTTTCTAAGCTGCCTGTGCGGCAGCGAACAACGATATAAGCAGAGAGGATGCGATTGCTGAGTAAGCGTTCAACGCTACCACCTATTATTGTTTCTGCATTAGTGATTTAATGAACTCCGGTGTTAAGGGTAACAATTCATCGATACGACTGTTGGGCCAAATGGGAAGTTTAGTGAGCGTATCTTTGAGCCAGACAGACGGATCCAGGTTGTTGAGTTGGGCGGTGCCAACCAGGGTCTGGATGGCAGCTGCGCGTTGACCAGCACGTTCCGATCCAGTGAATAGCCAATTCTTTTTGCCCAGTGCTCCAGTGAATAGCCAATTCTTTTTGCCCAGTGCAATGGGTCGGATGGCATTTTCTACGGGGTTGTTATCGATCGGCAAGTGCCCGCTTTCTGCGTAGCGAATCAGACTCGACCAGCGTTTGAGGGTATAGTCCAAAGCTTTGGCAGAACCGCCACCATTGGCAGTTTGCATGCGGGTTTGTATTAACCAATCATGCAGCGCATCGAGTGCAGGCAGGCTTTTTTCCACCCGCAGTTGTTGACGATCTTCGATCGTCAGGTGCCTGCCTTTCACCTCAATGGCATATAGGACGCCAATGCGCCGCAAGGCTTCCATGGCCATTGGACTATGATTAGCCGGGTGCAGGTCGAAGAATTTACGGCGCGCATGCACCCAACAGCCGAGCTCAATACAAGGTGAGGCTGATGAGAATAAGGGTTTATAGCCACTGTAGTCATCGACCAGCAAGTGACCTCGCCAGTTTTGCAGGAAGTTTTGCGCATACCGGCCACTACGACCGGCTTGATAGTCGAAGATGATGATGCGTGGTCCCGGTTCCAGGTCGTTACTGCGATAAGCCCATAGGTAAGCCTTACGGGTTTTGCCATTGCCGGGCTCAAGCTGGGCCACCGGGGGTCGAGTCACCCGAAGGAACTTCCCCTTCAGGTGCTCACAGAACCGTACGTGAACCTCTCGATTCATACGGCTCTTCCTATCCAGTCAATTTA